>NZ_JJQL01000103.1:0-26793 GCF_000979975.1 Methanosarcina sp. 1.H.A.2.2 | reverse complement strand
TTTTTATTTTCATTTTCATTTTTATTTATTAACCACAAAATATGTGGCTGCTTCCGATGAACCTTTCCCGTTTCCCCGGGAAGGATTTCAAAAAGAAGGGAAGGATTTGGCTTTTCGGGCGTTTTTCCCCTCTAAATTTATCTGCCTTCTGCATGCTCAGTTCTTTTCGTCTCTGAAGTTCTTCAGATCCCTGACAAGATACGGACCGTTTTTTATGACTTTTATTGAAGGTTTCTTTTCTTCGGTTTGTGAAACCATTTGTCCCATCCCCTGGTATTACATTAGCCCTTTCGGCTTAATTATTTGCCCGTGGCTTCTGATTACGCAGACCGGCTTCCCGCGGTTTGCTGCCTTAAAGTACTGTCGCTGCCTTCCCAACCCTGCCGGACTTGTGTTCTATCTTTGTGTAATCTTATTGTGTAGTCTTCAAAAGGCTGCCTGAATAGCCGCCTGAATAGCTCCCTCTTAATTCTCTTTTTACTGAAAGCTTTTAATAAAAGTTATTCAGATTAAAGCTTGAACCGATAATGATCAAACAGACGAAAAACATATTAGATGTGATTTTATGATCACAATGAATTTCCTCATTCTTTTACTTGGCCTGGTCTTTCTGGTCAAGGGTTCAGACTATTTTGTAAAGGCAGCCTCGACGATTGCAAAAAAGCTTGGCGTTTCTGAGTTTGTGATAGGGCTGACTCTGGTGGCAGTTGGGACATCAATCCCTGAACTTGCTTCTTCCATAGTCGCATCTATCCAGCAGGCAAGTGGTATTGTAATAGGAAACGTTGTAGGCTCAAACATTGTTAACATAGGGTTAATTGTTGGGCTTGCTGCATTTCTTTCCCCGATGAAAACCGAAGTTGAGATGCTCAAAAGAGATGGGTATATCATGCTCTTTTCAGCGGTGCTCTTCTTTGTTTTTGCCCTCAATGGAGAATTGTCAATAATCGAATCAGGTATCTTTGTACTGCTGTATATCGCTTATGTATTTTTCCTGTTTGAGGAAGGAGAAATATACGGAGGAAAACCCTATTTCAAAGAGTTTCTGAAGTATTTTGTCAAATTCAAATATATAAACAGTGCAATGAAAAAGCTCAATGGTACAAACAATAACAAGAGCTCAGACTCCGAAAATGGAAACGGAAATGGCCGGATAGAGGGAGGCTTTGCAAAAGATATCTTTACCCTCGTGTTAAGCTGTGCAGCAATTGTAATCGGGGCGAAGTATTTTGTGGAAGAGTCTATCTTCTTTGCAGAACTCTTAGGGGTTCCGGACACTATCATAGGCACGACTCTGGTCGCTGTCGGGACTTCCCTCCCGGAACTTGTGGTAACGGTATCTGCAGCAAGGAAGGGTTACGGAAGCATAGCCCTTGGTAACATCATAGGTTCTAACATCACAAACGTATTCCTGATCCTCGGGCTTTCCGGGCTTCTGTACCCCATAGCCGTTGCAGAAATAAGCCTCTTCTTTACGACTCCTGTCATGATAGTCATAAGCCTGATCCTTCTGGTGTTTATCAGCACGGGCTGGGAAATAAAAAGATGGGAAGGAGTAGCAATGATGGCATTTTATGCAGCTTTCCTTGTAGTTTTATTCTACATCTGAGTTTTTACGGTTTTGAGCCTTCAAAAAAGGCTCGAAAAACTCTCTTTTACTTCCGCAGAACTAAATGGTTTTCCGTGAGCAATATAAATCTTCCCGGGTGCACTATCAATCAGTTTTTTGATGCTCCTTCTGGCCTCAGCCGGATCATCTGCCCAGAAAGGAAGTGATGGTTTTTCGGAAGGGATGGAAGAAAAGATCAAATCTCCTACGACTGCATCCCCGCTTTTAATGTCCCGGCAGATGACCCTTAGCGGGCAAAGAAGTTTTACGCCGAACTTTTCGGCTGGACGTTTGAGAAGCCTCTGGAAGCAATAGACTACTTCCGGGCTTGAAGGGAAACCCGGACCTGAATTTTATCAGGGGCTTTTCCATCTTTAGATTCAGAGTAATTATGAAAAAGTGTAATTACAGATATAAATTAGAGTCCCAGAGTTCTCCTGGCATTTTCCAGTTTTGCTTTTAGTTTCTGGTTATCAAAAGGCTTCTTGAGGCAATCATCAGCACCTGCCTTAAAACCGATCTCAATGTCCTCATTCAGGTCTCTGCCGGTTATAAGGATTATATACGTGCTGCTTATCCGGGGATCTTTCCTTATTTTTTCGCAGACCTCTATGCCTTTCATTTTTGGCATCTCCCAGTCGAGAATTACAACTCCTGGAGGGTCGCATCCTTTCAAAACCTCCCAGGCTTCGCATCCATTGCGCGTGGAAATGACTTCATAACCATATCTGGTCAACATATTTTTAAGCCACAAATTGGAAATCGGTTCATCTTCAGCAATCAGAACTTTCACAAGCTTGCCTCCCGTTGAAAGCCGGAAACTAAAAGCAAAACTGGAAAATGCCAGCCGAACTAACAGGCCTGGCTTTCAAGATACCTGATAAGGACCGGTTCAAGTTCTTCAAGCCGGAATTTTATTTCTTCAAATTTCTTTGAGGCTAAATCCATTCGGTTTTTTCGCCCTATCTGCTCAAGGTAATAAGCAGCCCTGAAGACCCTGTTTGCCCCTATGCTTCCTGCTGCACTTTTTAAAATGTGTGCACTTTGACTGAGTTCTTCAGCCTCTCCTTTTCTTATAGCTTTATTTATGGAGTCCAGCAACTCCGGCGACGTCTCAAGGAAAATTATAACCATTTCCATTAAGAGTGTCTCGTCACCCTCTGTCCTTTCAAGCATTTCTTTCAGGTCAAAAACCAGGTCTTCCGGAAAATCAAAACCTATACTTTCCGTGGTTGTTGTCCCTGTGTAAGGGGATATTTTCTCCATCCCAGTAGATTCCTTTGTCCTGCCCGAATAAGAGGATTCGTATTTTGTATCTGAAGATACTCTTTCAGGAGTAATTTTTCCGGACCTGATGTCTTCCAGTACCATGAAGAGTTTTTCTTTTTTCAGGGGCTTTGAAATATAATAGTTCATACCTGCTTCAATACATTTTTCATTATCTTCTTTCAGAGCCCGGGCAGTAAAAGCTATTATCGGAATTTCATGCCATCTCACTCCGGAAGAAGGGTCCCTTATCCTTCGAGTAGCTTCCAGCCCATCCATGCCCGGCATCTGGACGTCCATCATCACAGCGTCAAAATCTCTTCTGGAGAGGGCATCAAGCGCATCTTTTCCGTTAGTAACAAGGGTAAGGTTATGCCCCTTTTTCTCAAGAAGACTCACAATTAATTTTTGATTTATCGGGTGATCCTCGGCAAGAAGAATATTCAGGCTTTTTCCGAATATTCCTTTTCCATAATTTTCTGTATCTTCCGGGCATGGTAATGGGTTTTCTTCCGGAGATCTTTTTTCCTGCTCCTGGCTTTCTTTGCCTGTCTGTTTTATTACCCTGACAGTGAAATAAAAAGTGCTTCCTTTCCTGACCTTGCTCTCCACCCATAACCTGCCGCCCATAAGCTCGACAAGTTGAGAAGATATTGCAAGCCCGAGGCCGGTCCCACCGTATTCCCTTGTGACAGAAGCGTCAGCTTGTGTGAAGGAATCGAATATTCTGGAAAGGTTTTCAGGAGGGATTCCAATTCCAGTATCTCTGACCTTGAAAAGGAGTGTCATCTCTTCTTCTAAATAAGGGTTCGACAGCCCATCATATTCCCTATCCGATGGCATGTATGCCTCAACTGAAAGAGCAACTTCTCCCTCTTTAGTGAACTTTATTGCATTGCCGAGAAGGTTAAACAGAACCTGTTTGAGGCGAACCGGGTCCCCTATGAAGGTGGACGGGAGGCTCTCTTCAATATGAAAAGCCAGTTTTAGTCCGCTTGAGTTTGCTTTTCCAAAAAGTAAGTTAATGATATGGGATATGAGGCTTTCAAGATCGAAACTGATCTTTTCAAGCTCGATTTTATTTTTTTCAATTTTTGAGAAATCAAGCACGTTGTCGATTATAGAAAGGAGAGATTCTGCCGAGAAGTGGGCAAGCTGGAGGTATTCCCTCTGCTCATCCTTAAGGCTGGTTTCCAGCAGCAGGTCAAGCATTCCCAGAACTGCGTTCATAGGAGTACGTATTTCATGACTCATATTGGCAAGGAAATCCCCTTTTGCCCGGTTTGCAGTTTCTGCTGCTTCTTTTGCGTTAAGAAGCTGTTCTTCCAGGAGTTTTCTTTCCGAAATGTCCTGAGTTGTCCCGAACATCCTGATCGGGATTCCCTTCTCGTCAAGGCTGATTTCTCCCTGGTCATGGACGTAGCGAACCGAACCATCAGGCCTTACAATCCGGTACTCAGAATTGAATTGATGTTTCTCCTTTACTGCAGTTTGCAATGCTTCACAAATGCGTTTCCTGTCTTCAGGATGAATCCGGGAAGTAGCCATTTTTAATGAAAGCTTTTGATCGGGTTCATAGCCCCATATAGCTTTAAGTCCCTCTGACCAGCAAACTTCCCCCGTCCGGATGTCAAGGGAGTAACTGCCCAGATGAGCCATTGCCTGGGCTCTGGCGAGATTTGATTCACTTCTCCTCAGGGCGTCTTCAGCAATTTTCTTTTTCGTGGCATCCATTGCCGTCCCGATCAAATGTAAAAGTTTACCCTCAGGGCTCCGCTGAGCTTTCCCTTTAACCAGAAAATGACGTATGGTCCCATCAGGATGGAGTAAATCATGTTCAAAATCATAGTTGTCGGTCTTTCCTTCCACAACTTCCCGAAATATATTCAGCACCCGGATATTATCTTCGGGAGGCAGAGCTCTATTAGAAAGTTCAAGTAAATTTTCATGAGTCTGGAGAAATTCTTCCTTCTATATGCCCGCCAGACGAAAGAGGGTGTCGTCCCATGTTATTCTATTCTTGAGAAAGTCCCATTCCCAGGTCCCCATCCCTGCAGCTTCGAGTGCCATATCGAGCCGCTGTTTTGCCAGCGAAAGCTCTTCAGTTCTTTTTTTCAATTCATTCTCTGCCCGCTTGCTCTCAGTGATGTCAAAAAGCGAGCCTACAAGCCCGAGGACTTTTCCATCACCATCTCTTAATATATTTAAAGATACGTGGGCATCGAACAGTATCCCGTTTTTTCTTCTGGCAACCAGTTCACCCTCCCATTCACCTCTGGTCCTGCATTCATCTCCGGCCTTCATTACTTCTGATGGAGAGTTCCAGAATCGAGAAGCAGGATGCCCCAGAATTTCTTCAGCTTCGTATCCCCATATTTTGGGCACCACAGGATTCACATATTTCAGGTTCCCTGCAAAATCCGTAGTAATGAGGACAATATTTGAGGATTCGACTGCCCAGCTAAGCAGTTTAAGTTTTTCCTGCAAATGCACCTCTTCCTGAGCTGCAATAAATTCTTCTTCCCTTTCCTCTTCAGTGATATTCCTGATACCACTCATAGTTTAATGTCACCATGTTCTCAAAATAGCATAACCATTTTTACAGTACAGGATTATACAAGTTATAGTAAGAAAAGATCTACGAAGTATAAATTGAATAGTTCTTATATATAAAATTGACTAAATATTATTATAGTTCCTCATTAGGAGTTGTAATCAGGCTCAAGATCGAATAGTATCATACTTGATATCTGAGAGATAATACTTGATATCTGAGAGATACTTGATATCTGAGAGATACTTGATATCTAAGAGATGCGGGCGAATGTTCTTCGAAAATCCTGAAAAAAGAAAATTTGGACTGAATTGAAGAAATATCCCTATTCAGTCCACTAGCGTAAAATACATTCTCCTGTTGCTCTTCCCCTTGTTCTGAAGTTTTTCGATCTTTATTCCCTTTATCTCTCCTGTGTTTTTCAGGTGCGTCCCGCCGCAGGCTTCAATCGTCACACCTTCGATTTCTACAAGGCGGACTTCGGTGATCTCTTCGGAGAAACCTTTGGCAAGCGTGGTAAGCCTTGAGAGTTTTTCTTCGGCTTCTTCGCGGCTGACCAGGTAGAAATTGACAGGGTGATTCTGGGCGATCACTTCGTTTGCTATTTTTTCGTATTCGGCGAATTTGTCCCTGTCAAAGGCTTCAAGGCTGAAATCCACCCGGCTCTGGTCAAGCCCGAGCTGGTTCCCGGTGATCTGGGCTCCGGCTTCTTTTTCGATCACATTGGCTATTACATGGGTTGCCGTATGCATCCGCATGTGCTGATAGCGCCTGTCCCAGTCAATGACCCCTTTTACGCTGTCCCCGACTTTCAGGCCTGAAGCTGCGTTTTCTCCTGCCGGGGCGATTTCATGGCTTATATCCCCATTGAACTTGCCGACATAAACAACCTCAAACTCGACACCGTCGGACTCACGGACAAGCTTTCCGGCATCACTGGGCTGGCCTCCGCTCTCGGGATAGAAAGCCGTGCGGTCAAGAACAACATACTTATCATCCGTTACTTTTTCAACGGTTGCTTCAAATTCTCTCAGGTAACAGTTAAGGAAGTAAAGCACTTCTGTCATTTGCAATCCTCTCTTCTTAAAAATATATTATCAGGTAAATGGATATTCCTTTAAAAGAGTTTCCAAATATTGCGTTAAAGAATCTCTGAATTCATCGGTTAATGCCTCCCCAGCCCGAGAAATGCTCCCCTTGACCACGGGAACCTCATTAAAATCCACATTAAATATAAGCGCCTCCGCCAGCTTGTCTGGCGGCCCTATAAAAAAGAAGACCGAAGAAAAAGGGCAAAACGAAACTGAAAAAAGAATGTTTTTCAGATCGAAAAGGACAAAAAGAGACTGGAAAAAGAATATTATTCAGATAAAAATTGATTTATCTTTCTTTGGCATCTTTAAAGGTTTTTAGGTTGCTTTTCTTGCTGTTTTTTTGTTGATCTCTTATCGGACTTCCCGGTCATTTCTACCTGTGAGTTTCTTATAGGCGTCATCAGTTGTTTTCACTTTCGGGCTTTTTCGATCTGCACTTCACTGTTTTTTAATCCATAGTGTGCCTGCGAGCAAAAGGACGAGACATGTTACAAAACCAGGGGATGGAATATTCCGGTTATCTTCGTTGCCCTCTTCTTCGTTGCCTTCTTCTGTGGAGTTTTCTGGATTTTCACGCGTGATCCAGATTTCCAGAGCACCGTCCGGGCCTGTTTCAGGCGAGTTATTCTGCATGCCGGCATGAGAAGGAAACTGTAAAGACCCACTCTGCTTCTGGCCAGCAACTGCAAAAGATGCAAAACCCGGAGTTTCGGATTCAAAATAGAAGAATGACTCATCTTCTCCGGTAATCCCGGAAGAAAGTTCTGTCCAGTTTGTGGCAGAGTACCTGTAGAGAGAAACTGAATCTGGGACAATTCCATTTTCGGAAAGCCAATCTTTTTCTACCCTGAAGCTGACTGTTAGGTTCTCAATATTTTCCGGAGATGCAAACCCACTGTTGCCAGCCCAGATATTGAAGTGTCTGTAAACCTCGCCTTCCGGCAGGCCTGAAACCAGAACTGACAGGTTTTTTAGCATTTCCACGGTGACTGTAACTTTTCCGGCGTTTTTCCTGGCATCAAATTCCACGGCTGTCACAGGTGTTGCGTTTCTGGAAAAACCGAACCGAATATGGCTTCCACTGGCAACGATATTCTGCGCCAGTTCCTTGCTTTCGACATTACTTGAGGGCTCAGGGGAACCGCCTGCACTACCTGCACCGCTTCCTCCGCTCCCTCCGCTCCCTCCGCTTCCACCGCTTCCACCGTCTACTGCACTCTTTTCGTTTCCTCCTCCTGAAATGCTGCCCCTAGTCACATTATCTTCATTTGTGTTCTCCTGCGTGCCTGTCCCTTCTTCTACAGGAGAGGTTGTCAGGTTCCAGCTGTGCTGCAGGGTTGAAGAGCCGTTTGCCGCAATAACTGTCAGATTGTATTCAGCCGGGAGAGGGGTAGAAATGTTGCTCTCTGTTATGCTGCCTGTAAGTTCGCCAGTATTTATGGAAAGAACGGCAGAAGAAACAAATTCGTTTGTCTGCAGCAGGACTCCGTTTAGCAACCAGCTGAAAGTGCAGTTTCTCGTAGACCTAATTGCGAATTCCAGGGTTTCCTCCTCAATTGAAACAGTATCCTGGGCAGGAGCTGTACTCCCTACCTCAAAACCCGTGGAATATGCTGCCAATCTGGCAATAAGGGGAGAAGAATCACTGCCATAAGGGATGTCACCTATCCCGCTACCGTCTGCGTCCGGCCCCTCATAATCAGAGTAAAAGTTTCCAAATCGACTTTCATAAACCCCGCCATTATAAAGATAGCGTACCTCTTCAACCGTGTTCCAGGTGTTTGAAAGCCCTTTTTCTCCTGCAGAACTTTCATTGATATTAATACTGTTACCAAACTCGTTTTCAAGGATCACGTTCAGGAAAGAGTCTGTTAACCTGAGCCCTTCCGCATTGTTTGAGATGTTATTTCCTGTAAGAGTGTTGTTAAAGGACTCTTCCAGCAGGACTCCCGGACTGCAGCCTGACACCTTATTATTCGCAAGCATACAGGCAGCTGCACTTTCGAGATATACGCCAGCCCTGCCAGAGCCGTTTATCCCAAACCCGCTTATCTTTGCAGAATTTGCAGTCACATGAAAGGCAGGCTTCGCTGAGTTTTTAGCTTCCAGAACAGTATCCTCAGGCTTTCCGGAAGCAGAGCTTATATTAAGAGCCCAGGGCACATCCACGTTTTCCCTGTACGTTCCCGGATACACAAGAATAGAATCTCCGGGCCTGCTGCTGTTTATGGCATCCGAAATTGAGGAAAAATCCCCGCTACCGTCTGTTTTCACAGTAAAAGTGGAAGGATCGGCTGATGCCTGTTCATGCATCCTGAGGGCGTCTACAAGCCCGTGTCCGAAAACAGGATCATATCCGGGCTCACCGAGGTCGGTTGATGAGGTGTAAAGCAGCCGCCTTATATCCATAGCTGACTTTTCCGGAGACGCGCTCCAGACCAGCCCTGCAATGGCTGCAACGTGAGGAGAAGAGGCGCTTGTGCCATAAAACTGCTCTGAAATCCCGCCTGCACCTGTGACACTTACGCCATCAATCCCTGAGAGGTCTGTTTTAGGGCGAATTTCCGGAGAAGGATAGGAGAGCGTAACCGGGCCAACGGAAGAGAAGGACTCTATATAATAATCACCGGATTCCCCTGTACCAACTGCCCCTACAGTTATTACTTCAGGCAGTGCCGGGTGCCCGAAAATAGAATCTTCGGCAACGATGTTTGCAGACCTGAGCATTACCCCAGGCCAGTAGTAAATGTAGAGCTCGAGTTCTCTGGCTTCCCCGGAAGTTTTTCGGACCTCGATAGAAGCGTTAAGGGTGTTTTTTCCACTATTGGTATACATTATATATTCAAGGGGCAGATTGTCCCCGTCCTGATAAACTTCACTGGACGCTATGGTCTCTAAAGTATTCCTGTCTTTAAGGAAAAGGTCATAGTTATTTCCCGAATGTTTCCACCTGTCATCCCACTGGAGAAAAACCCATACCTCTCCTGAGGACTGGATTTCGAGCTGCAGGTTCTCTACCTTTCCCTGCCCACTGCTGAAATCATGCCAGCCACTCCCGTTGTCATAGAAAGACCCCTGGTAATGGCTGTCTCCGGAATTTCCTGCAGAGCTTACGTAAAGGAGATCATGCTCTTTTACAACCTCTTTTACATGGTCTGCCACTATCCCATCTTCAAAGAAAGGTTCGGAAAGCCAGCCTATATCGTCACAGATTACAATACATCCTTCGTTAACAAGGGCATCGACCGCTCCATTGAATTCGAGCCTGCTGTTTCCGCAGTCGTGGAAATACAGTTCTGCCCCGGGCGCGATATCATGGACAATTTCAAGCATATTCGTGCCTTCATTTCCTCCGATCTTATTGCTCAGAACATGCACATCGGAAGAAAGATCGTCCGTGGCCTGCGCATCCTCAAGGCTTTCCACGCCGTCAGATATGATTCCGATTTTTATTCCGGTCCCATTTACGCCGTAGAGTTCCCTGAGGCTGGAAGAGTTAAGAATTGAGTCCCCTTCCGAAACCGTGCTCCCCTGCCTGATAAAAGGGGGCAGGACAGTTTGAATATTCCTTACCTCAGAAAGAGCAGCCAGCTTCTCAAGAGATTCAAGCGGGACCCATGCTACTGCAATATGATTTTCTTCATCCCTGTCCGTAACCTCGCAGTACCCGTCAAGTATGCTGCTGTTTGCAAAAAACTCCAGAGAAACGTAAACATAAACTTTTTCATCCGGATAAGAAGAAGATTCGCTGGCATTTTCCCCCGAACCTGCAGGATTCTCAGTATTCTCCGGGTTTTCTCCTGAAAGAACCCCCCTTCTCGAAACAGGATCAGCCTGACTCAACTGTCCCAGCTTAACCATACGAGCTCTCAGAGTCTCAGAAGATTCTTCTCCGGACAGATAGCGCTCATCACTCAACTGCAGCAGGTCACTTGAGAGCTTCTTCTGTGCAGGGTTTAAAGTATCTCTGGAAGAAACAGCCTGCCATCCCTTGTCCGTGAAAATACTGCTGTTTTCACTGTTGTTTTCAACCAGGGTGAATTCAACTGCAGAAGCCCTCTGCATGTCTGAAAAACAGGAAATCAGAGCTCCTGACAGAAAAACAGAAACCAGAAAGACACTAAAAAATAAACGCAACAACACTTTGCTCATAATAACCAGCGCGTCAATTATTAAATACCCGAAAAGCTCCCAATAGTTATACAAAAAACACAGGTAACTGGCAACTCTCTGAAAAAGCACGCCGTCCCCACGAAATAGTGCTCCCAGAATAAAATTAACGAGCTGATAAGTTATAAATTCATAAGATAAACTGATAAGATAAACTGTTAAGGTAAACTGTTAAGTCGTCCACTATTATCTGGTTTGCCACGCTTGACGAAGGAAAGTGGTCTTTTGAACAAAGAAAAGAAGAGAAAGAAAAGACCAAAAAGATAGGCCGAAAAGTAAAAACAACTGATGACACCTGTAAGAAACTAACATGTAAAAATGACCCGATAAACCGAGAACTCTCTGTTTTTCTGTTTATTTCGGTTTGTTTAGACAGCCTGCCAGAAAAGCTGGCGGAGGCTCTTATATGTGCCTGTGGATTAAATAACGGTTTTCAGGGTATGGGAAAGTATTTTTCGGGCCAGGCTGGCATTTCTCTTGAGTAATTGGGCTCTCTTGATACCAGCATGAATTCACCTGTTATTTTTTATTACACCGGGAGGAGGGCTTCAGCCCCTCAGGACGCAGAAGAAAAAATGAAGATTTCATACCCGGATGCTCTGAATAATACCCGCCAACTGATAAAGAACCGCCAATCCTTTTGAGAAGAAGAAAAGAAATTGAAAGAAGAAAAGGGATTGAAAGGAGAAAAAGAATTGGAAGAAAAAAGAAATGAAAGAATTCACTCTTCCGTCTTCACTCTTCGGCCTTCTTTTCCTCGAAGGCTTCCTTTACAATCTTAACGGCACAGAGTTCGCCGCACATGGAACAGGCGTCGCTTTCCGTCTTTCGGGCGTCCCGGATTTTGCGGGCACGGTCACCGTCGATTGCAAGTTCGAACTGCTTTTCCCAGTCAAGGTCTCTGCGGGCATAGGCCATGGCTGTGTCCTGCTCCCAGGCGCGTTCCCTTGGGCCTTCTTTCAGGAGGTCGATAGTGTGGGCTGCAATCTTTGTTACGAGCAGACCCTCTTTAATATCTTCAAGGGAGGGAAGGGCGAGGTGTTCGGAAGGAGTTACCATGCAGAGGAAGTCCGTGCCGTACATCCCGGCAACTGCGCCCCCGATTGCCCCGGTGATGTGGTCAAAGCCAGGAGCGATATCGGTAACCAGAGGGCCGAGGAGGTAGAGGGGGGCTCCGTCGCAGAGCTCTTTCATGCCCCTTACGCTGAGTTCAATCTCGTTTAAGGGGACATGGCCCGGGCCTTCCACAAAGGTCTGGACATCGACTGCACGGGCCCGCTTTACGAGCTCTCCGAGGGTGATGAACTCCATAAACTTTGGGCGGTCGGAAGCATCGGCAATACAGCCCGGGCGCATGCCGTCTCCAAGGCTCAGGGTCATGTCGTACTCTTTTGCGATTTCAAGGAGATAGTCAAATTCGGCAAAGAAGGGGTTGTCTTCCCCATTGTGGAGCATCCAGGCAAGGGTAAAAGAACCTCCGCGGCTGACCACGTTCATGATCCGGTCGCTCTGGCGCAGGCGTTCGAGGGAGTTTAAGTTGACCCCGGCATGCACGGTTACAAAGTCCACACCCTGTTCTGCATGCTTTCTGACAGCGTTGAACATGTCGTCAGAAGTCATTTCCACGACAACTTTCTGGGAAGCTGCAGCCTGGTAGATCGGGACGGTCCCTACGGGGATGTTTACGGCTTTAAGGATACGGGTACGGATCTCATTCAGGTCCCCGCCTGTGGAGAGGTCCATTACTGCATGAGCCCCGAAGGCTTCTGCAGCTATTGCTTTCTCGATTTCGGCATCGATGTCGATGCAGTCCCTTGATGTGCCTATGTTGGCATTGATTTTTGTGCTCATGTATTTGCCAATCCCGACAGGGAGGGTTTCTCGCCTGTTATTTTTGGGGATGGCTATCAGCCCTTTTGCCACGCAGGAGCGGACAGTTTCGGGGTCGATTCCTTCGGCTTTTGCCACGGCTTCTATTGAGGGGGTGACGATTCCCTTTTTAGCGTCTTCCATCAGCGTCATTGTTACTCCGTATGATGAGGGGGAATGGGGGTAAGTATAAGAATATATCAGTTGTACAAAACGACCCAGCTATAATAATTAACTACACCGATTAATCTCTGTGACTATAACGATTAATCTCTATGGCCCGGGGTTGCAAAGTAGAACAAACGGTATACTGATATATAACTTTTCATTCTGCGGAAAGCCACCAATAATCTATAAATGGCGAAATATATAAATCATGTGCGGGTACATTACATGGATATCTAATCACGGATATCTAATGTACATATTGTGTTTTGATCTGTACATTACATGCACATTACATATGTGATGTGTATATTACGTGCACATTGCTTGTATATTACATGTTTGCCGCAAAAAGCAAAGAAAACTGCCTGCAGGAATTGTATTATAAAGAGTTGAGGTTTTACAGAAGTACTTATAAGCAAACTCTGTAAGAAAGAAACCCGAAGATCTTTCCGCATTTCATCTTTTATCCGTATCACAGGAGTTCAGGTTTTTCATCATGACAGTTGTCGCATTTGCAGAAAAGAATAAGGCAGCGGCCCAGATTGCCAGTATCCTGGGCGAGGGGGAAGTAGATAAAATCTCAGTGGAAGGGCTGCCTGCTTACGAGTTCAAGTGGAAAGGGGAAGAATGGTTCGTGATGGGTTTATCCGGGCATATCATGAACTATGATTTTCCTGAAAAATATAACAAATGGAATGAGGTTGACCCCGGTGTACTCCTTGGAGTTTACCCTGAAAAGTTCGTGACCAGGGCAGAGTATGCAGCCGCAGTGAAAAACCTGGCAAAAAGGGCAGACAAAATTATCCTTGCATGCGACTACGACAGGGAAGGGGAAAACATAGGGTTTGAGGCCAAGACCCTTTCAGAGGAGGTTACAAACGTACCGGTCTCAAGGGCACGTTTTTCGGCTCTTTCCCCAAAAGAAGTCAAGAAAGCTTTTGAAAACCCTGTAGACCCTGACTACAACATGGCAATGGCTGCGGAAGCCCGCCAGATCCTTGACCTGAAGATGGGGGCAGCTTTTACACGTTTTGTCACGCTTTCGGTCAGGGAAAAAGCAAGGACAAAAGACATCCTTTCAATAGGGCCGTGCCAGACGCCTACCTGCGGTTTTGTTTATGAGCGGGAAAAGACCATCCGGGCTTTTGAGACAAAGGACTTCTGGAAGATTACTGCAATTTTCGCTGCAAAAGGAGGGGAATTTGAGGGTACCCACAGGGCAGGAAACATCCACGACAAAGAAAAGGCAGTTGAGATCTTCAAAAGGTTAAAGGGGGCAAAAGAAGGCCTTGTCGTAAAGAAGACGGTAAAGGAAACAAAGACCAGCCCTCCAAACCCGCTTAACACCACAGAGTATCTGAAACGGGCTTCAAAGTTCCTGGGAATCAGCCCGGAAGCTGCCCTTGAAGTAGCAGAACAGCTCTACCTTGCAGGGTTTACAAGTTATCCGAGGACAGAGACCAACAAATACGCAGATGACTTTGATTTTAAGTCTCTGGTCTTTGATTTTGCAAGGCAGAACGAGTATAAGCCCTTTGCCGAGTCAATCCTCGCTGCCCCGATAGTGCCGAAAAACGGGGAAAAGGACGCACATGACCACCCTCCTATTCACCCCATCCGGGCGGCTGCAAGGAGAGAAATCAGTGCTGCAGTAAACATCCCGCAGGCGGTAGAGGTCTATGACCTTATCGCAAGGCATTTCCTGGCAAACCTGATGCCTGCAGCTGTTTTTGAAAAGACTCACCTTCACCTGCACGTGCAGGAAGAACCTTTCGACTCCTCAGGGACAGTGCTTAAAGATGCAGGCTGGCTCGAAGTTTATCCTTTTGAAAATAAAAAAGATAAGCTTCTCCCGTTTGTAGAGGAAAAAGAGAAAGTAGACATAAAAAAGCTGAGCAACACAAAGTCCAAAACCAGCCCCCCGAAGAAGCTGACCGAAGCCGAACTCCTTACCCTTATGGACAAGCACGGGATAGGAACAAAAGCAACAGCTCCGTCCCATATAGAAACAAACAAGAAGCGAGGGTATTTCGAGACAAAAGGAAAGACGGTCTCGATCCTTGATACAGGCTTTACCCTGATGGAAGGGCTCTCCCTGACTGTGCCGATCCTCGTCAGGCCAGACATCCGCTCAAAGATCGAAGCCCTGATCCAGGAAGTAGAAGACGGAAAAAAAGAGTTCGAAGCTGCTCTCGATGAAGGCACAACCCTGATAAAAGAGATGTATGCCCAGCTTGAAGCAAACAAAAAGGAGCTGACTTCAAGCATTGCAGGCACGATCAAGGACGAAGCCGCCCTTGAAGACAAGAAAAATTACATAGGGACCTGTAAGGCTTGCGGGCACGTGCTCAAGATTGTGCAGACGGACACGGGGCGTTTTGTAGGCTGCACAGGTTATCCTGACTGCAGAAACTCGTTCCCTCTGCCGAAAACGGGAGCATTCACAGTACTCAGGAGCAAAGAGTGCAAAAAGGAAGGAGCAGCCGTCCTGAAGGTAGGAAACAAATACAACTGGGCTGTTGGCATAGGGCCCTGCTTTAAATGCGACCTTGAAAAGGAATGCTACCCACCTGAAACAGTGGGCCCCTGCCCTCAATGTGACGGGAGCATGTTCCTGATCTCCTTTAAAGACAGCCGTTTCCTGGGCTGTACGAAGCGCTGCGGGTACACGCATTCGGTCCCGAAGACCGGAAAACTTACCCTGCTTGATAAAACCTGTCAGACCTGCGGCTGGAAACTGTTCAGGTTAAAAGAAGAAGGTGAAAGCCCGGAAGAAGATTTCTGCGTAAACCGGCGCTGCACGGAAGGCATAAAATACTGGAAAAAAACAGGCCCCAGAAATGAGTCCAGGGGTCAGGCAAAGGCTTCCGGGGATTCGGCATCAAGGCAGGAAGCAGGAAGTACTGCAAGAAGTACAGCAAGAACTACGGAAAGGCCGGCACCCGGTGGAGTTTCAAAACTACCTCCTGCTGCAGGCCGCAAGAAAGATGACAGGTGAAGGCCCGGTAAAGAAGAGACAAAAACCACGGAACCATGGAAGGCCTGGAGAACACGAAATAAAGAAAAAATGGCACACCCTTCCCGTGTCTTCTTCTTTTGTTCGATATGAGAAGTTATATAACTTAAATCTTCAAATACGCCCTGACAACAAGCCAGATAATAAACCATCCAATAGCTGATAGTAAATTATTCCTGAATTCTGTTTCCATGTATTTACAAATGTCATCACAATATTTAATTTTTTTTCTCTGTTTGAAAAATATTCAGCCATCTGTTAGTCTGAAAATAAAATATTTAGTAGTACTCAAAAGACATGTTATCATAACCTAAAGGCTGTTTTGCTTTGCAGGTTAATTTTTTATATGGAGACTTTTTTTAAAAAAATCCATGTTTATGAATATTTATGAAAATTAAACTATGAAAAATAATTTATTTGCTATTTTGATCATATATGTCGTGAGATTTGGGGCATATGTTAACCAGATTTAAACCAGATACATATTCGCATAATGTATGAAAAACGCCATCATTAAAAGGTCTCGAAATCTAAGGTCTACCTGCCAAATGGAGGTAAAAAGGCTTAAGTTTAAGGGAAGTAAAAATTGCTGCTTTTGATCGTACCTTTTGAACCTGGTGAAACACCTAAATTAATTTGTTTAAATAATATAGTTTTTATGTAATATATATTTTTAAAGAAGATAAGTATTCCGAGATTTCTTACCCAAATGTACGATCAGGTATGGTTTTGAGACAGCCTGTTAGACAGGTTTTTGCCCTAACAGGTCATTAAAATACACAAATAACTCCTCAGGTACAGAATTCTAACGCTTAAATATATAAATTTGTACTGCAAATCATCCTGATGGTGAAATATTATGGTAAAGTTAAATGAAGATATGAAAACTGCCTTTTCAAAAGTAAAGATCTTTCCTGTTGCCACAGCTTCAAAAGAGGGAGTTCCTAACGTAGTTCCTATAGGTTTCTGCCAGCTTGTAGATGATGAGACCATCTGGATTGCAGACAACTTCATGGTTAAATCCCTGGCAAACCTGGAAGAAAACCCAAATGTCGCAATCTATGTATGGGGACCGGAAACAGGCGGCTGCTTCCAGATAAAAGGAGAAGCTGCAATTATCAGTTCAGGCGAAAAATTCGATAAGATGAAAGCAATCGTGAATGCTGCAAAGCCAGGTCTTCCTGCAAAAACCCTCATAGAAGTCAGGATCAGCGACGTCTTCCAGTGTGCTCCCGGTCCTGCAGCTGGAAAGAAACTTCTGTGAAAAGAAAATATACCTGAAATAAAATGGTTCGATCAAAATACTCTTCATATAGGCACCCGGTCAAATAAGTACATTAGTCAACTACCCGCTAAATCTAAAGATTTAAGGGTTTCCTGCTGAGGCATTATGAGAAGTACTGGTGCAATATCTGAAGAACTTGAATAATCGGGGGCGAGGAAATGGTTGAAAATAAGGGGAATCCCCCTGTTTTTTGTGAAAAAATCTGTATTGTCTGCAAAGGAGCAAGATCAGGTAACAGTGTCTGCAAATCTATCCAGAACCTCGAACTGAAGATATTCGGGAAAAACGGCTGTATCTGGGGAGCTGCAAGGACGAAATATTACGGAGTTACTCCTGACAAAAAACTTCCTGAAAATTCAAAAAAGAAGTAAATGCAGAAGATCTTACCAGAAAAGATCAGGCAAAGGAATAATGGAAGAATGAGTTGAGGAAAGGCTGTAAATTACTTATTATTTCTTCATTGGTCATCGTTTAAGGATTTATTTCCTTCCCCTCGCACTCTTTTTTTGGATCAAATCCTTTCATTTCTTATTCAAACAACTTTCATTTTTTATTCAAACCACTTCTGGTATTATCCAACCCCATTCATCTCTAAACTTTTCTCTGTTTACATGCAGATCCAATGCTTGACTTTCATATCCGCTCATTTTTCATATCCGCTCATTTTTCATATAACACTCATTATAGTTTCAAAAGTTCTTTGAATTCCGCAGCTATGAAGAATTACTGTCAACAAATCTGATGCATTCTCTGCAAATATTGTGCTCCAACATAACCTCCAGAATTTTCACCTTGTGTTTTTTTCACCTTGTGCTTATTGCTTTTACAGGGTCCAGCTTCGCCGCCTGTCGCGCAGGATAAATTCCGGTAATCAGGTTCAGCAGGAAAACGGCGGCAATAATTAACACGATGTCCTGAGCGCGGACAACAATCGGAATAAAGGTAATACCCCCGTAGACATCTGAAGAAGCTGCCGGGATTTCATATCCGCCTATTGCAAGGGCTATAAGGACTCCTGCAAAAGTACCTACAAGAGCGCCCAGCAGGCCGAGAATCCCGCTCTGGAGAATGAAGATCTTCTGGATGCTTGAGACCGGGGCACCCATAGCGCGGAGCATGCCTATCTGGCCCGTTGCACCGATAACCGAAAGGTTCAGGGTACTGACCACGCCAAAAGAGGCTATGACAATAATAAGACCGTATATAACATTGTTTGAAGTGCTTTCGATAGCAATGGTACGGAGGATTGCAGGATTAGTCTCGGTCCAGCCTTTTGCCTTATAACCGGTTTTCCCGATCTCGGCTGCGATTTCCCGATCCGTATTAAAATCCCTGAGCCGGACTGAAATACCATTAACCACATCCGGGACATCATAGAATTGCTGGGCAGTATCCAGGGAAGTATAGGTCAGAGACTCATCCAGAGGGGAGCCGGTATGAAAAATCCCCACAATTCTAAGAGAAAGAGGATTTGCATTCGGAAAAGATACATCTACGGAATCGCCCAGATTAACTTCAAGTTTATCTGCCAGCCTTGAGCCGATAACCACTGTATTTCTTGAGAACTCGAGTTCCCGGAAACTGCCTTCAACAATATCTTCTTCAATCAAGCTGATTTCATTTTCCTTTAAAGGGACCACCCCTTTAAGCTCAGCATTGAGGGAATTGTCCTTGAACCGGAAAGAAGCCTGCCCCGTAAGGAAAGGAGAAACTGCAGTAACTCCTTCGATTGAACTGATCTCCTCCATGAGATTCCTGTAGAGATAGATGTGATCTTCACCTTCCTGCGGAGAGACCGAGACTTGAGGGAGTTTGTTTACGGTAGTGTCGTAAAGCTCCCCTGTAAAACCAACCATGAGAGCCTGGGAAACCGTGAGTACCATCACAGCAAGAGCTATTGCGCCTACCGAAAGGAGAGTCTGGAATTTTCTTGCCCGGATCTGCCTTAGGGCAATAAAGAGTTCATAGCGCATGGGATTCACGGCTTTTTTGGCTTTTTTAGCTGTTTTGAGCTTTTTGAGCTGTTTTGAGCTTTATTCGGATGTTGTTCAGGATTTTTTCCTGATTGGTACATCTGTGGTACATCTGTGCTTTTACACAAACGGGTTTTAATGCAGCTTTTTGAAAAGGGCAAAAATCATGGCAAGCCCTGCAACTCCGGCAGCAACCGAAAAACCAGGGATGCCGTTTCCACCGTTTTCTCCCGGGGTTTCGTTCCCTGTGCCGGGGCTTACCTCACTTGCATTTGAGGGGGAAAGATCGGACTCAATAATGGTTTCCCTGCGTTCGATAACATCTCCATTGTTGCCGAAAAGTTCGATCTCAAGCCTGTAGACCCCTTTCGTGAGCCTTTCTTTCCAGGCAACCTCAACGGTCTCATCATCACCATTCAGCAGTACGGGGACTCTTTCCCGGACGGATTCAACAAACACGGAACTGCCAGATCCTGAGGTTCCCTGCAGTTCATATACGGAAAAAACCAGGCTTCCTTCAAAAGGCACCTGGGAACGCCCTAAAACAGTTGCACTTGCTCCGGTCTCATCTTGATAGATATCAGTAATCTCTGCATCGTCTCTGGCAGTGAAATTCTCTGTTGATGCAATAAAACCTCTACTGGGGGAATAAACCCGGACCTTCACCCTTCCCGTATATTCTTTATTGTTTTCGAGGAGGGTACCCCAGGATGCGGAAAAAGCTTCCGGGAAACTTGTCAGGGATGCCTTTTCAGTTTTTGTACTGTAAATGACATCGTGCCCATCTATAAGCATGTATTCGAGATCAAAAAGTGAAGCCTGGTTGGGGGAAAGCGCAACAGTGATCCCTTCGGAGTTGGGGACAAGGTCATCGACCTGAAGTCTGGAAGCGGAGTTGCTGCCGTAAACAAAACTAGATTCCGATTCTGAAAGCACCTTCCCCTGTTCCAGAAGCCTTGCCTTTAGGGTGTAAGCCCCGCGTTCGGCATTCCTGATCTCCCAGAAGCCAACTTTCACGACCATCGTATTCGCAGGAAAACTGCCAGTTGAAAATGCCTGTTCAGCAATGACCTCTTCATTCCCCCTTTCCGGCCTGAGCAGAGAGACCTCAAGGGTCAGGTTCTCCTCCGGCTGGCTTGAGTAGAGAGTTACATCAAAGGACTCGAGGTCGCTGTAGAGTTCGGCTATGCGGGCTGAACCTGTTCCATCGACCTGAGAGGCATCTGCTGCAGAGGCCGGGAGGACCGAAATAAGAAATAAAACAAGAAAGAAAAGCACGGCTTTCATGGTCTCTTTTCCCCGATTCAATAACAAAAAGATTGTTCTGATCTTATTTAAAAGAAATGCAGCCGGATAAACATATGGATTAACATATTATTCTCTCCAGCCCGCAAGTAGAAACAGAGAAAAACAGAAGCCTGAAATAACAGAGAAAAAATAAGAAGCCTGAAATAACAGAGAAAAAATAAGAAGCCTGAAATAACAGAGAAAAAAACCAGGAGCCAGAAATTTAGGGATAATCAACCGGTTAATAGGGGTCACAAAATAAAGATTAAAGGAAAGATGGTTGAGCAGATAAAAAATTTGAGAAATAAATAATTTTTTGAACTAAATAAACAAAACCTGCAGCGAATCCGAAAGTATTTATTCTTTAGTTGAAGTATAAGATGACAATTATTTAATTTAAGCAAGTTTACTTGATTTATCGCTTTGGGAACAAAAATCTCACTGTCGGTTTTAATGATATTTTTAGTTCCACCTGAATTATATAAAAAACACGTGTTCGACCAGAAGGTATGGTAAAAATGGAGAAGAAAAGCCTCTTAATCCTGGGAACCGCATCTCATGTTGGTAAAAGTTCAGTTGTGACTGCCATATGCAGGATCCTGTCCAGAAGCTACAGGGTTGCCCCCTTCAAGGCCCAGAACATGAGCCTGAATTCCTGGATCACAAAAGACGGAAAGGAAATCGGGATTGCACAGGCAATCCAGGCAAAAGCCGCAGGTGTAGAACCCACTGCGGACATGAACCCTGTCCTCCTGAAGCCAAAAGGGGACCGTGTTTCCCAGGTAATCCTGCTGGGCGAACCCTATGCTGACAAGAGTGCAGGCGAGTATTACGATTCCATTGAGGAGATGCATGCAGTCCTTAAAGGGGCTCTCGAAAGGCTCTGGAAAGAACACGACATCATTGTTATGGAAGGAGCCGGAGGGGCTGCAGAGATCAACCTCTATGAAAGGGATATCGTAAATATAGGTACTGCCAGGCTCACTCAGGCTCCCATAATCCTTGTGGGAGATATTGAAAGGGGAGGCGTGTTTGCAAGCCTTTACGGCACGGTTGCCCTTCTGCCCGAAGATGTAAAGAAGAACGTCAAAGGGTTAATAATCAATAAGTTCAGGGGAGACCCTGAAATCCTGAGGCCCGGACTTAAGCAGCTTGAGGAAAAAACCGGAATCCCGGTGCTCGGAGTCCTTCCCCATTTCAAGCTCCGCATCCCCTCAGAAGATTCGGTCTCACTCGGGGATAAAGAAGGTTCAAAGACAGAAAACGAAATTGAAATCGCAGTTATCCGCCTGCCCAGGATCTCTAATTTTACGGACTTCGAACCCCTTGAGGGACTCGTAAAAGTCCGTTACGTAGACATTGACGAAGAACTCGGAACCCCTGATGCGATCATGATCCCCGGCACGAAGAACACGGTCAATGACCTTCTCGACCTCAGGGCAAGCGGCATGGACAAAAAAATCCAGGCCTTCAAAGGAAAAATCCCAATCTTCGGGATCTGCGGCGGTTACCAGATGCTTGGCAGGACCATCTTTGACTCAGGAGTGGAAAACGGAGTCGAAGCCGAGTTTGAAGGCCTCGGCCTCCTGGATATAGGGACCAGATTCGGAGCCTATGAAAAGAGGACAGTCCAGGTAACAAAGAAAGTTAACGGCCACGGCCCTATCCTGAACCCCATTGACGGTGAAGAGATAAAAGGTTACGAGATCCACATGGGAGTTACGGATTCAGCCCGCACCGTTTTCGGAGACGACGGAGCCATTGATGAAGAAGGCCTGGTGATCGGCACATATCTTCACGGCCTCTTTGATAACGGGAACATCAGAAATGCCCTTGTTCAATATCTCTGCGAGAAAAAGGGGCTTGAGTACACGCCTGAAGAGATCGTAAGCGAAAAAGACGCTTATGACGAACTCGCAAGTGTATTTGAGCAAAACATTGACATGGAAAAGTTCTATGAGATTTCAGGGGTCTGAAAATCCCCTCCCCCGCAAAGAGAAATAAAGTACCGGAAACACGCTCAAACAGGTGCTGCTTACCCGCAGTACCTGAAGCCTTTACAGCAATTCTACCTGAAAAAGGCTGGAGTTGAGGTACGTTTCAAAATAGGTGTTGAGCGAGTTCCGGTTTCGGCCTGAGCAGCCTGCAGGCATCGGCTCTCTTCAGTTACAGCTCCAGTTTATGGCCCTTCTCCAGCTGCTTAATCTGTTCTTCGCTTTTGGCGGCCAATTCCTTGAACTGATTGATAGTATCCCGCATTTTGGGCAGAGCTTCCTGCTTATAGGTGCTGATGGAATCCAGCGCTTCCATGACATCGGCAAAGGCAGTCTTCAGCGTCTCGACAGAGATATTGGTTTCCATTGATTGTTCCTGGATTTCCGCCCCCTGTTCCTTCAGCATTTGCGAGGTGCTGCTGATGATACTATTCGTGGTCTCATTTAGCATTTGGATCTTCTTCAGGACAATCTTCTGGTTATAGAGGGCGCCGGCAACCATCACTGAGGTCTTCAAAGCGGAAATAGTCACATTTTTGGCTCTTTCTACCCCGCGCATCAGTTCCTTATTATTTCTGATCACAAGCTCTGTCGCCATTACGCCCTGCTGATTGACAACGATCATCTGCTGCATATCCATAATCCTCTGCCGCAGCGGAAATAGGACTTCTTCAGTGACAAATTTAACGTTTTCCGGATCTTCGTTCCTGGCTCTGGCCACTTCGATCTGCGTTTCAATCAATTCGTCCATCAGGGTACCGAGCTGGACCTCTTTCATCAACTTTTTAGTCAAATTGCGCAATACCTGCTGTTCGATCTCCAGAGTAGTATTATCGTTTTTCAGAATTGTTTTCCCTTTGTCCAGGGAGACAATGATATCCGCAATCACCGAATCTGCTTTCTGGTATCTGTCAAAATAGTCCCTGATGGGGTTGAACAGCTTGCCTAAGATGCCGGTCCTGGTAAAATCAATCAGGCTGGGGTCCAGGTCTTTTAATTCCCGGTTCAAAGCCATTAACCCTTTTGCCACAACACCGCCTTCATCGCCGTCTCTGGACATATTCCCGACTGTCACCTGCAGCAAAGAATTTTTATCTGCCGAGCTTTTCATCGAGGCGGCCCCAAAAGACTCGATCGACTGGAGAATATACTTCTTTTTGGCAAATTCATCGATATCCAGGGTCAGAATTTCCGCAACATTTCTCTCCGCTGCAGCCTGAAGCTGGGCTACTTCCTCCGATACCGGTTTGACTTGCTCATCTACTTCAATCTTGATCGCCGCTTCATCGGGAACTTCCATAGTAAAAGCCATCTTAGACCCTCCTGTATTTACATTTCAGCATTGAACAGATTGCCCAGCTTATAAACAACGTCATCGGTATCGGCATTAATGCTGGCAGCCTCATTGATGCTGGAGATAGCCTGCAGGGCCGGAAGATTCGCATTATAGCCAATTGTGTATATGGGAATTCCAAGATCCTCCACGATGTCTTCAACGTCGTTCAGCGAATGGCCTTCATTGGTCTCGCCGTCACTGAGAACGAAGATAACCGGTCTCAGATTGGGATCTACGGCCCGCTGGTCCTGGATCATCTTCATGGCAACAGCAATCCCATCGAAGGTTGCCGTGCCGCCGACAGCCTGCAAATCATTAACCGCTCCTACAAACGAGGCTCTCTGGTTCAGATCGAATCTGGCAATAGGCAGATCGATATTAACATCGCTGGAATATGATACCAGGCCAACCATATTGTCCTCGCCGATGTAGTATTGACCTTTGAGCAATGAATCTTTCAAATTGTTCAGCGGATCGCCCATCATGCTGCCGGAGACATCAGCCACAAATACTGCGCAAATAGGTTTTTTCTTTTCTTTCCAGAGTTTTTGGGCCTGGATGATCACATCACCGCTGACGGGTCCGGTTTCGGACTGGTATTCATTAAAGCCATTAAAACCATACTCTGTAGCCAGGGTCTGGTACTTTTCCTGCTGGGAGAATTCAACGAATTCGTTCAGGATTTTCCTTTTCTCTGCCGATAGTTCGCCGATCGCATACATCGGGCTGTCATGTCTGAACCCAAAGGGAGTAAATTCGTAGTACCCGATATCCGGTGTATTCACATAGGTCTGGTATTCCAGGACAAAACCGTCCAGAACACCTGATTTGGCAGATTCCCTCATTTGCAGAGTAGTATAGGCGACCACGGGAATATTGGCCTGGAAGCTCTCAAATCCTGTTTTTGCTTTATCACTCAATAAGTTGCTGCTGTCAAAGGTGTATAAAGTTGAGATCAGGAAGTTCAGCCCGGTTGAACTGGCAAAAGGATTGGTGTAGCCCATCGCCAGTTCCTTGTTCGCGACAGCATCGGTAATCGTCTTGGTATTGATTGCCTCGTGTTTGGTTACCAGTTCGTCTTTCTTGGATTTAGTGAGCAGGATCCCGGCCACATTGCCGGCAAGTCTTTCTTGAACTAACTCGGCTTTAACCCCTTTGGAGATGATCATCTCACCCCAGAGCTCATTGGACGGCGTATAGGCATCCGGCAAATACTTCCCGGAAGTAATATAATCGGCGGCTTCCCCGGAGGGAATTCCTCTGAGCCTTACCGACACCTGTTTGCCGTCAATTGTTATTGCCGCGCTATTGAAGTCTCTGGCCACTTCTGTCAGCCAGCCATCAGCACCGCTGCCAGCTTTTTCCGTTGAGGAAAATATTTCGATGTAGGTGGGTGTGCTGTTATTAACCTGCGGCTGGTATTTGGAGATTTCAGGCAAGTTTTCAGTCAAGGAGCCATCCAGATCGGGGGAAACGACAACATGGCCCATAGGATGCTGGACTGTATTCACATTAATGTCTTTAATGACGCTATCCAGTGATCCCTCACCGGGTCCGATTATAGTAATCGCCAGATAAACTAAGATAAATACTACAACTGCTGCTCCGATTATCTTCAAAATTACTTTATTGTTGCTTTCGTTCAGCATGAAGATGCCCCTATTCAATTCTTATAATATTTTGCCTGTTTGATCAGATTGTCTATCTCGATCATGCCGGCCATTTGCTCCAGTTGGCCACTCTCTACGCTGTTTAAGCCTGAGATCTCCAGCAACAACTTATCAAGCTTTAGCAAGATCTGCTCATTATCTTCAGTGGCAGCTTTCACAAAATTAATATACTCATTACCGACTTTAAACTTTTCTTCATAAAGTTGCTGCGGAATGGCCCCTTCTTCGTAGTTCTTTCTAACAGAATTGTAGTCTTTTTCATCGAATGCATCCAATTTATTGAGGATACTGCGGATATTCATAAAGAATATCTTCTCCACTTCGACGATGACCGTATCAAATTTCTTGTAGCTCATCTCTGAGGCACTGAAGATCTGCAGAAGGACATCCCGGATAGTTTTATTCTTTTTCTGCAGCCGTTCAATCTGATCGAGCAGCAAGTCAACGGTTTTTTCGAATGTTTTGAGCCCCCTGTGAATATTCAGTGCTTCAATATAATCATCCACCGTCCAGATTCTATCGGTTTGAACTATTTTCTTCGGTCCGGTAAGAAGCTCATAATTGCCGTAGATTAACCCGGCGCCGCTTAAGAAGATGAATGTGAAACCAAGGGCTGTTTCGAATGCACTGGCCCCGAACAACACTAGTCCGATCAATCTTGGAGAAAAGGTAATTATGTTGGCGGCGGCAATGCCTAAATTCAGGCCCGATAGTTTAATCAGCTTTTCTCTGTCCATGTACTCTTGCCCCCAGATTTTTCTGTGTAAAGAATACTGTTTGCGGTGGCAATAAATGTGAAAGAACTTGTAATTACTTCAGCTTCTTTTCCAATGTTATGTGCAAGAAGTGCAATATGAAGGGCTACAGTTCCAGAGTTTACAGCAGCTGCATGTTCGTCCGCCCAGATGTCCAACTTGCTTTACATGAACATCAAAAGCGTTAGCAAATTAGTTTAGCAGTCGATTATTAGAAATATGCAAAAACAGTATAAAATAGTATCTATAGTTTGAACTGAATTATGGACTGTTTTCGGTATTCTACAAATTGAAATAAAAATAATAGTCAATAAATTTATTATACAAATGTATATTTTTCGACTAAGATCAATATACATTAAAATATTGTTAAGAAGTAGGCAAGTCAAGATGCAAGGACTACCCAGACAAGTCAAAGGCTCCGAGTTCAGAGCTTGGTCTTGTAGGAGTTTGTGCGTTCGAATCGTACCTCTCGCACTAACCTTTTGGGATATAGGTAAGGCGAAAAAAGCGTACGCTACTGAATAATACTGACAGTACTGTTTATCTAGTATTGCCTTATCTTAAAAAATACATATCAAATTATAGTTTCTGCTGAATAAAAGCCAAAAAAAAGTGTAGGCTTTTATAGAGCCGATCCCAAAACTCAAAATTTGCTTCTCTGAATCCAGTATTCCGAGTAATCAATCGAGTTTCAGATCACGAAAAACCATTCTAAAAATTTAATGATTTGACCGGAGTTTATAC
>NZ_JJQL01000091.1:0-55560 GCF_000979975.1 Methanosarcina sp. 1.H.A.2.2 | reverse complement strand
CTATATATCCAATTAGCTTTTTTAAAAAATATTAATTATTTATATATTCATCTATTAATTTTTATTAATATGCCATTCTTTTTTTACAATTTAGTTTTTTAAAAAAAATATGTTCTTATTAATAGCTTAGATTAAAAATAATTTATAAAATCTGATTATATAAACACACGTTTTCTTATAGAATCAGTTTCATGAATATTAAGTATGTAAATAATACAAATATTGGGGGTATGTGCAATAAATAAACCTCTTGTGAGTTCGATAGCAATCCTGCTTTTATTCTGCTATGCTGCTCTTGCAGCTGATGTTGTGCCAACTGATATCATGCAGCCCGGTACACAGCTAAACGAAGTGAAATTTCTTGAATCTCCTGACAAGTGTGATAATTGCCATGGGGGATATAATGAAACCGTT
This sequence comes from Methanosarcina sp. 1.H.A.2.2, assembly GCF_000979975.1. Lineage (NCBI taxonomy): Archaea > Methanobacteriati > Methanobacteriota > Methanomicrobia > Methanosarcinales > Methanosarcinaceae > Methanosarcina > Methanosarcina sp. 1.H.A.2.2. The sequence continues at coordinate 55,146 of NZ_JJQL01000091.1, read as the reverse complement.
GAACCTGCTTTCAACTGGCGCGGCACAATGATGGCAAACGCGGGCCGCGACCCGATCTTTTGGGCTACTCTTGCAGTTGCAGAACAGGACTTCAATGGAGCGGGGGATCTCTGCATACGCTGCCACAGCCCCGGAGGATGGCTTGCCGGGCATTCCACACCCACCGACGGGTCAGGACTGACAGCATGGGATTCCGATGGTGTTGAGTGTGATTTCTGCCATAAGGTCACAAATCCTGATAATTCCGACCCTATACTAATTGGTGTACAGAATGACCCGTTTTTGGCAAATGATCTCGGAGATCTGGATGCGGATCCTAATAATATTACAGGATATTATGGAACCGGAATGTATGTTATGTGGAACAATCCTGACAAACTGGGGCCGTATAGCGATGCTACGTCAAAGCACCGGTTTATTCAGTCCAGATTCCACCGTTCCGTCGACTTCTGCGGCACCTGTCATGATGTATCCAACCCGGCTGTAGGGGACCTTGCCCATAATTCTGGAGCGCTGGACCCAACCGGTGTGGTAGCTTCCGGAGAACCCGGTTCACCTGTCGAGGGTAAGGCAGCTTTCAACAACTTCCCGTATGAGTATGGGATTGTGGAGAGGACCCAGAGTGAATATAAGGCAGGGCTTCTGTCTCAGACGCCGGTTTCGGATTACGATAGCCTTCCTGAGGTCCTTCAGGCAGGTGCGGTCAAGGCTGCCTATGACAGTGCTTTTGCGTCAGGTACCGAAGGAAACTATGCAGACGGCACTGTAAGATACTTCAGCTGCCAGAGCTGCCACGAGCCTCCAGTAGAGGGTTACGGTGCCAATAAACCCAGAACTCAGTTAAGGGCAGACCTGCCGTATCATGACTTTACCGGTGGCAATTACTGGGTGCCGGATGCTATCCAGTATCTGGATGGCATTGGACAGCTCAGGCTTGGCGGAGGGCTTACACGCACCCAGAACCAGGCAATAGATGCCGGGCAGCTCCGAGCCGGGAAACAGCTTGAGAATGCAGCTGTCCTGGAGGTAAATGGCAATACCCTGAAAGTCATAAACACTGCAGGTCACAAACTCATTACCGGATATCCCGAAGGGCGCCGGATGTGGGTAAATGTCAAGTGGTATAATGAGAGCAATGGCATTGTGAGGGAAGACGGAAAATATGGTCCTGTCCAGCTTGAGATAGATCTGGATGGAGATGGCGTGAATGACACTGTTAATACAATTCTGAACCTCAAAGATAAAAACACCAAAATATACGAGAGTCACCCCGCCATGACACAGGAATGGGCAAACCAGCTTATGGCTCAACCTTTTAATGTTCCAGGAGATCTGCCATTGAGCTATGACCGCTTTACAGGGGAGCCGGATTATACTCTCGGAGAGCTTGCTGCACAACCTGAGGGAACCACCTATAAGACGTTCCATTTTGTCCTTAACAATGCAATGGAGATGGATAACCGCATCCCACCCTACGGAATGAGCTACGATGAGGCAAAACTCCGAAATGCACTTCCGGTTCCGGAAGACCAGTATGGAAACCCCGGATCAGAAGGGGTGTACAATTACTGGGATGAGATAACCCTGAACCCTCCAGATGGTGCTGTAAGAGCAGAGATACAACTCCTCTACCAGCCCACCAGCTGGGAGTATGTACTCTTCCTGTATAAGGCCAACAGCGGGTCGAACCCGTTCCTGGCAGAAGAAGGAAATAAATTACTGGATGCCTGGTTGAATAACGATATGGCAAAGCCATATGTTATGGCATCTACAACGTGGCCTGCTTCGGCATTACCTCCGGCTTCCGAGCTTGTGGTCGGTGACCTGGTGACGCTGGAAGTTGACATAAAGGGCAATCCTGCCGGGCAAAGTAGTACATTTGCTCCAAAGGATACTGTGGGCATAGGATTCAGAATAGGAGATTCTACAGGCTCTCAAATTTCAGGTGCCACCGTGTTCCTGAGCGTCCTTGATTCTGAAGGTAAAGAAGTAGCTTCGCTTCAGGGACTTACTGATGAAAACGGGGAAGCTGTTTTTAAATGGAAAACCTCAAATAAACAGGGGGCTGGAGCGTACACTGTTGATGTGACTGATGTGGTTATGGACGGATACGTGTATAACGCTGAGGAAAGAGATGAGCTGGACAAAGTGAAATTTAATATCCAGTAATAAGCCTCTTAAAAACAGGAGTTTGACTGAAAAATATTTTGACAAAAGGGGAAATTTTTCTCCCCTTTCTCTTTTTGAATCTTAATTGGTTTTTACCAGACAACGTTGTTTTTCAGGGTAGCCAGAATGTTGGTGAATTCATTGTTGAACTTACATTTTCGGAAGTCCGGGGAATCAAGGATGTTTTTCTTTACGGCCTGCATTGAAATAAGAAGGCTCATATCGGTGATGTATTCGAATCCTTCTTCGGGAGAGATAATGTTTTCTGCAAGAATTTCCAGAAACCTGGGGTCCAGGTCGTTTGTTAAGTAGGTGTCCAGAATCAGGAGATCCATAATCCGTTTGTAGAAGTCTATGAGTTTCTGGTAGTAAGGCAAAGAACAGACACTTGCCGTATGTTTCTGGCTGTTGAGATAAATAAGATAGCGGGAGATTGTGCTTATCAGGGTTTCAACGGGCTCGCCCTTTGGGAATTTTATAGGGAACCTCTTCAGAATTTTAGGGCAAATGGTGTTGCTGGTGCACTTTTTTTCGCGGTTCCAGATTTCCGGGAAGGCTCTTGATATGGAAGAATTAAGGACGGCTGTAACGTAATGGTACATGGAAGGGTCGCCGAGAATTACTCCTATCCCACCAGCAAACACATGGTTTCCGGCTGCATCGTACGAGGCCTGCAGGCGGTAGTGGTCGGTAATGATGATTTTGGGCGTGTTAATGTACTGCAAGAACCTTTCATCTTCCAGGCGGTAACAGTCGGCAGAATCAAGCTTTTCTCCCTCGGTTCCTAATTTGGATTTGATTCCCAGAAGCCTTTCATATGCCATTGGAAACTTTGTATTTAACTCTCCTGGCTGGAAGATTCGGTATTCTTTCCTGACGCCGCAGCCCCTTATCTCATAGGGCAGCATGAACCTGTACTGTGTCGCACGGATGGCAAATTCGTTGGGAAGAGCACTATCCAGGTAAGGATACATTAATTCCTGCTCTATGTTCACATTTTTGTACAGATGTCTGCATACGTATGGTGCATCGGGGCTGTTTTCCCGCGATAGGCTAACCCTGTGCAAGAAATCATTTGTTGAGGGTACGCCATCGAAGATCTCTACTGAGATGTCTTCCAATGTGCGCGGGATTTTGGCAAGCCTTTCTACAATATCGTCCTTGCTCCAGAACATGTTTTTTCCCCTTTTTTCCCGAAATTATACATTCTGTTAATATATATAAAATAAGTTATTCACTCGGCACCTATTTACCAGAGATCAATTTTCATAAAATATGACATTATAATTTAGATAAACCTTATTTTTGACCTTCTAAAGTTAACTTGTCAATTGTGAATATATATTCTTAATATAATAATCTTTTTCTAATGCCTGGTTTACGTTTACAGATATTTCACTCCGCTGCAGGGGGCTTTACAGGAGCAGAAGATAGCTCGTATCTGAGTTTCTGATCCCGGTCGGAGGGGATGTTTGAAGTCCTGCACAGGGCTCTCCTCAGGTTGACAATTCATTCATGATGTCCAGCATCACTCTTGCATTTTTCAGCATATTGTGGTCGTTATTAAAGTAAACATAGGCTTTTTCCGGGCCTTCTTCAAGGATTTTTCCTGCGGTTTCCCTCATTTCCTTTCCTGAATAAGCATAGCAGTACCAGCCTTCTCGCCCATGCATCCGCAAATAAACAATTTTGCCGGGAAAGATCCGGTCCCGGAAGTCGGGGGAGTCTACAGATACGGGAGTTACTTTTTCCACAATTGCCTCACACAGCCCCTCGTCTCCCAGCACTTCTCTGTTCCGGATTTCTAAAGCAAACCTCTTCCCCAGGCCTGTGGCTTTTGCAAAGTCCAGAACTTTTCCTATGTCCTTGAACTTTGGTGGTGTCTGGAAGAGGTAAAAATCAATCAGAGGATCAAGGGGTTCGAAACGTTCCCTGAAATTGTTCCATATTTCAAAGGCTCTTTCATTGAATTGATGTTTATGGGTAACCGACATGTGAGCCTTTACGCTCCACCGCAGCCCGGCTCCTTTTACTGACCAGTTCTTTATCGTATTGGGAGAAGGAATCCTGTAAAAACTTGCATTTAGCTCTACAGTATTCAGTTTGGAATTCCTTACGAACCAGTCCAGGCTTTTTTCCTTATTCCACTCGTAGTACCAACCGCTTGTGCCTACAAATGCCTGCATATAACCCCCCTGCACAGGTATCGGGCATGCTGATAGATGTATCTTTGGTCTATGAAGCTCTGGTCTATAGTTTTGGTTTTTCCCTCAGGAGATTTGCGGGTTCGCTCCCGGTTTTAAGAACTTGAGCTTTTCCTTGACGCAGGCGCATTTTTGTCCCGATCTATAATAAGCACGAAGGGAAACCTGTTCTCCCGTGCATATCGAAAAAAGTCAGTGACAATTTTTTTTCCGTCGCCTTTATCAATGTAATTATCTTTGATTACAGGCAGTTTCTTGAATGCTTCGATTTTTACATCGCTTTGGGATATTTTATCATATTGGGATGTTTTCTCATCTGGAATCACCATATCAATCCCACAAAAATATTTTTTTCAGAAACCAGGCTAATTCATCGGATGGCAGCAGCATGTAATCAAATTTGATTATGTCTTATGCGGCTCATTTTATGTTCAAACTCTTCTTCAGACGCTTCTTCGGTCACATCTGTTGCCAGTTATAAATAGGCCTGCGGCGCTTGCTCCAGCCTTCAAAACCATTTTCCCTTATCTCTTTGAGGTTATGCATTACCGAAGCTTCACAGCGGGGTTTTAAGCACTCGAACTTCTCACATGCTTCAAAAGTCCCGCATTCCCAGCACCCCTCGTAGCCTTTTTCCTTACAACACTGAATTATCTGGCAGGGCTCTTCACTGCACCCTTCTCCTGTTCGACAGCCTTCAGAGCAGGAGTGGCTTATAAGAGCTTCAAGCACTGTAAGAAACACATCATACTGCTGGAACTCCGAACCAAAAGGACTTTTTACGCTGGCGTAGCTTTGAAAGTCTATATTCTCAAGTGTCTCTTTCAGCTGCCCCGCAAGTTTACTGTGTTTATTCTGAAAGTGGATACAGTCGGCGCAGTAAAGCCCGCAATAAGCTGTGAGTTCTTTTTCTTCTCCTTCACGCATACGGAAAAATCTGACGTCCTTTTATATAAATGGGGTAGTAAAGTTATCCAGCATGGGAATTTGTTTTTCACCCGAATTGCGCCCCGGGATCACATGAAATCGGAGATTTCCTGGGAGTTGCGATGTAATCGCAACAGTACGCGTCCTTTTCGCTGCGCTCAAGAGGACTGAATTACACATATTTCTGGCCAGTACAACTTAATTAGCTGTTTAAAGTCGTTTTTGTCACGTTCGACACAGGAGAGCGGCTTTCATACAAAAAAAATAAGACAAAAGACCCGAAAGAAAAGCTATAAAGTAAAATTAAAGTAAAAAGTAGGGAGATGCAGTCAGAACCTGATAAAAATATACCTGAAAAATACTATTATTCACGTCTGTTTTTATTGATTTTTAATGGAAATTTCAACCTCTTGTTTCTTCCTTCTCTTATTATCAGGACTTACGCGGTTGAACCGAGAAATCATTAGCATTAAACCCCATACTGTCTAAAAAACTAATTTTATCACACCGTATGTTGCATTTGATTTTGTATCTCAAGTGCGTAAATCCTAATTATCTTTCTTCTTTTTTCTTCTTTTTTTGCAGGGCCGCCAGAAAAGCTGGCGGATACGTCCGATATTTACCTGTGAATTAAAAAGCGGTCTCCGGGGTCAAGGGAAGTATTCTTCGGACCATGAAGGCATTTCACTATAATCTCGTTTTTTCTTAATACCAGTAGGAATTCGCATGTTATTTGTTTTTGCGGGCAGACGAGACGGTTTCAGCCCTGTAAGGCGCAGAAGAGAAAAAAGATTTCATCTCAGGATATTCTGAATAATACCAACCGATTAAGCAGGAACCACTACAATGTTCAAATCATAGGTATTTTTTCAAATTCGTCTTAATAATGTATTCATTCAGTAGTTTACTATACAATATCTATATAAAAAAGTATATATTTCTATTATGTGCCTATACTTATCTATTAGTTTAAACTGTAGTATTGATAGCTTTTCAAGATGAAAAGCATCAAAAACACATAGTATCAGTTGGCAAAATTATTGAAAAACTTTTTGAAATAAATTCACATCAGTCCATACATATGAATGTTAATTCTCCTTCTCTTGGGGAATTATCTTCTTCTTAAAGTTTGCATGCCCGGACTATAAAAACGGAAATGACATAAATGACATAATCCGCCGCAAAAAACCGTGGCCATCAGCCTGATTTTTCATTCAGTTCCTTATTGATGCCAGATATTCCGTAGGGTCTACAAGGTTTTCTGGCTTTTCTTCAGAAAACCAGTTCCCTCCAAGATAATCTCTATGAGAGGTAATGGGTTTATCCTTCCAGAGTTCAAAATGCAGCATACTGGAGTTTTTATTCTTTAATTTCCGGATATAGGATGGAGAGAATTCATCTATTTTCGCACAGTTGAGGACCATTCCCACATACCCTATCAGCTGTCCGGAGCCTACATTATCTCCTTTTTGTACGGCATACTCTGCAAGTTCCCCATACTTGCAAAACATCCCTGAGGTGTTTTCGATTATCACGTAATACGTGGGGTTCCAGTAAGGCAGGATCTCGGGGGAAGTCATGAGGCCTGTTTCCGAAACAATTCCTTCTTCAATCGAAAGAACCTCAGTATTTTCGGGGGCATAAAGGTCAACTCCACAGTGGAATCTGTCTCCCCGGTCCTCCCAGAAAGAGCCTGCTTCTCCCTTTTGCAGGATTTTTGTCGGATTTACTTTATCTATAGCTGTTTTTTCAGAAGCTGTTTTTTCTGGAACTGTTATATTTAAAGGCCATCTTTTCATGTGATTTCAGTTTATGTCGGTAGTTAAAAAAACTTTCTTTGATCTGTTTTTTTCTTTTCAAGTTCATACAAGGGAAGGCTGGCCTGCGGTCGGTGAGTATCTCGGGATCTGAGAGAATCGGATTCAAAAACCGCCACGATTCATGAAAAAAACTCAAAGAGAGTAGATTTTCAGTAAATGGAAAAGGTTTAATTTTTTAGTTTTAAATTTTCTTTTTTTAATTTGATATATTTATATAATATTGCATTAATCTTTTTCTATTCCTTTATGCAAAAATCAGGCACGAAGGAACAATTATTTCACTGAACTAATTTTGTGCATGGACAAGGAGAAGAGCCTGTGGACCTGTGGACAGTGGCTCCAGAAACGAAGCAGGTTCACTAATAAGGTTCACCGATTATACTGAAAATATATACCGAATTTAGTTGGGGGGAAATACATGAACCAAAAAGAGTGCAACCTATCGTTAGATGAGCTTCTGAAGTTTGATGGTGTAGCTGCAGCCGGGATTTTCAGCCCGGAAGGAAAGCTTGTGGAGTATAAATCCAAAACCGAGATGCCCAAAGAGATGGCTGAGACGACTGCCAAATTTTGCGGAACCGTAAACATGATGTTCGATGCTCTGGCCAGTGCCTACACACAGCTCTACAAGATGAGCTGGATACCTCAGCACAACTGGATGTACAGCGGCGGCGATTGGACCGTTATGATCTCGGGCACAAGGGGAATCTTCGTCGAGAGCTCAAAGGCAGATTTAAAACAGCTCCTCAAAGCCCTGGGGATGTGTTAATACTCTTTTAATAAGCCCGGCTAACCATCTATGGTTAGCCAATCATTTTAATCATGTGTGTACACGGAAATTAGTACTTACTAACTAAAAAAATGCTCAATTATTGTTCTTTTATACCTTTAATGAAATAATTACAATTGATCCATAAGGTCAGTCCCAGATCTATGAAAAGACGTACAGAGAAGGTATGTAACTTAAATAGAGTGACTTGACTAAGTAATAACTTGACTAAGTAATAACTTGACTAAGTAATAACTTGACTAAGTAATGACTTAAATAAGTAGAACTTAAGTACAGAACTACATTAAATTGTGAATCAGACCTTATGGGTCACAAGCGCCCTTTTTAACACTTCATTTTGTTTCCGTCCATTTTATCTCATTTTATCTCGCTTTATCTCGCTTTACTTCATTTTGGTTTTGATCATGTCTACAATCTTCGTGTTTTCTGTTTGTCTTATTCCAGCGAATTGCCCGCTATTACCAGGTTTCGGCTTTCAAAAACTTCAGGCTTTTCACCAGCTTTCTGTAAATGATTTTAAAAAAATTTTGAGTAATAGGTCTTTCAGAAATAAAGGACTGGGGATGCCCTCCCGTGGCATTTCAATCAATCGGCAATCTCTTCAATAAATGCAACAATATCCGATGCAACGCGAACCGGCTCTTCCCAATAGAAAGCGTGCCCGCCACCTGGATACACAACGAATTGTGAGCATGAGATTGTTTCTGTGAGGGCTTTCTGGTCGCTCAGGGGAAGGAATGCATCCCTGTCCCCCCAGATAATCAGGGTGGGTGCCCTGATCTTATTGAGCTCTTCGGAAGAATCATCTTCCATGAGGCCTTTAAATGTCGCTTTCCATACGCGCGCAGGGACTTTCAGGTTCTCCTGCACCAGCATTTCTAAAAAATCCTGAGGCACTGGCTGAGCAAGCGTATCTTCTGCAAATTCGCGGACCATTCGCGGGTCAACAGGGTCTGTCATTTTTGATATTATAGAGTTCCACAGTTCCCGAGGGCCCGGTTTATCTTTAAGGGTGAAGGGAGAGCCAAGGAGCACAAGCCCGAGAGTGCGTTCGGGGTGGTCGATTGCAAAGCGCCGGGCGATAATACCGCCACTGGAACCTCCTATGATTACGGCTGCTTCAAGCTGAAGTATGTCCATAAAAACCAGAAGGTCAGCCGCAAAATCACGCGGTCTATAACCCGCCTCAGGGCGGCTCGCATCTCCATGGCCCCTTTGTGTCAGAGCTATGGCATGTATATATCCGGGCAGATGAGGCAGTAAGCGCTCGAAGGCATGCCAGGAGTCTGCAATGGCGTGCAAAAACAGCACTGGGACGCCCGAGACATCTCCCTGCTCAACATATTGGAGTACTACCTTACCGGGAAGTTCAACAGATTTAATAACAGGTGCCATGTTTAATGCCATCCAGCTAAACCTCAATTTCTAAACCTGAATTCTGCAGGCTGGTTTTCTGCTTCTTCTGATATAGTTATATACAATTATAAAAATAAGAATTTACTGTCTAATAAAAAATATTATGTACTATGCGCCTAATTTAAATCTATGGGACAGATGGCAGAAGCTATTGTCTACATTTTATTCCTGATTTTCGCAGTATGGCTCGTAAAAGCATTTTTCAGCATAATTCCTGAGCTGTTAAATTTTCCATGAATTTTTGGTCGTCACTGCTAAATAGCCGATATTTTGATTCTCGATTTTTCCAGTGCCGTTGAAGATTGTGTTTTCATCTGCTCGAAGCCCACCGCCTCAAGCCGCACCCGGCGCCTGACAGGAACAAAACAGGAGATTCCATTTTGCTTATTTTGGAATAATCCCGGCTAATTGACTCCGGAGCACCTGGTATATGACCTGAGGTCTAAAATTTGAAAAAAGGCAGTTGAATTTAAAAAAACAAACGTTAATGGTTTTTGGGACCCTCAAACTATTTTCTGATCACTTTTTGTTTCTTCAGCCTGAATTTTCTTTGAATTTTATCCTGAATCCTGTTCCCACCCCTTTTTCTAGTTCAATACTCCCATTTATCTGTTCTACCAGGGCGTTTACAAGTTGAAGTCCCAGGGAGGGGGTATTCCTGAAATCGATCTTTTCCGGCATGCCTACTCCATCATCCGAAACGGTCAACGTAAACTGAGAGGTATCATCATTTTCTGTCTGGTGGAATTTGATCTGGATTTCCCCGTTTCTTCCCCTGGGGAAAGCGTGTTTTAAGGAGTTGGAAACAAGTTCACTGACAATGATCCCGAGGGGGATTGCCGTGTCCATTCCAAGGGATACTTTTTCGAGGTCCAGCTTTAAACGGATGTCCTCGGTCCCGATTTTATAAGACTGGATAAGTTCTTTTGCCAGTTTTTGGAGGTAGGCTGTAAAATCAAGGTTTTCGGAGTCTCCCGTTTTGTAGAGTTCCTCGTGGATCAGGGACATTGATATGACCCGGTTCTGGCTGTCCTGAAAAGCCTCTTTAACTTTGTCATCACTGAAGTGTTCAGCCTGGAGGCTTAGCAGGGAGGAGATTACCTGCAGGTTATTCTTTATACGGTGGTGGATCTCTTTTTTGCGAATTTGTTCGGTTTTTAAAAGTGCCTGCTCTGCTTTTTTGCGTTTGGTAATGTCAAGTAATACCCCTACAATCCCGATTACATCCCCTGCGACATTACTGTATGTAGCTTTATGGACTAAAAAGTCCCTGATTATTCCGTCTTCCGCACATCTTATCTGTACTTCATGAGGCAGACTTATTCCTTCTTTCAGCAGCATCCTGTCATTATATTCGGAGATCCGGGTCATTTCTTCCGAGAATTCTTTTGTAAACTCATACATGGAGTGTCCTATGACTTTTTCTTTCGGAAGGCCCAGGATATAGCTGGCAAACATCTCGTTGCAGCCCTGGTAAATGTAGTCCAGGTCCCTGTAAAAAATGGGCGCAGGTATCGCATCAAGAACTGTCTCCAGGAAATTGACGTTATTTTGAAGGGCTTTTTCCACCTGCTTGCGCCCTGCAATTTCCCGGGAAAGCTGCTCATTTGCCTTTGTAAGTTCGGAGGTCCTTTCTTTAATTAATTCTTCAAGCTGTTCCCTGTGCTGCTTCAGTTCCTCTTCTGCACTCCTGCGTTTGATTACTTCTGCAATCATAAATGCCACCGAATTGAGGAAATAGGTGTCTTCTCCTGTGAACTTCCTTTTTTTAGTACTGTGGGCTCCCAGCACTCCAAAGGGGTTTTCCCTGTTTCCTATGGTGACACTCATCCCGCTTACTACATCATGTTCTTTCAAAAGTTCGGGGGTACTGAAACGCTTTTCCTCCCTGAGGTTTTCTACGATAACGGGGATTTTTGAAAAAAGGGTGTATCCTGCCTGGGATTCCATTTTCCCCTCAATGACAGCTTTTCCCACAAGTCCGGGTTTCCACCCTACTCCGGCCCTGAGCAGGAAATTTCCATCGGGTAAAAGTTCCAGGATTTTACAGTATTCGAGTTTCAGGGTACTGGCAACCAGCTTTACACTTTCGTCCATGAAGGATTGAAGGCTTTCAGACGCAAGGGCTATCCTCCCTATCTTGTAAAGAACATCATGCTGTCTTTCCTTGATACGGAGTTTTTCTTCCAGTTCTTTCTGACCGCTTATATCAAATCCGTAAACGTTTACGTATTCTTCAGGCAAAGGGTGAAACGTGATCAGGTATACTTTTTTTCCCACTTTAACTTCCATTTTTTCCGGGCTATTCAGGGAAAGTACCTTCTGCACAAAATCTCCTATACAGGAAGGTAGTTTTTCTCCAACTCCCACACTCCATTTTTGCAGCAGGGATTCACCTGCGCTGTTTGAGTAAAGAACTGTCCCATTTTTATCCAGACGGAGCACAGGATTCGGGTTCATTGATGGAAATTGGTCCATTTTTCTCCTTTTCCTTTCGGGATTTCCCTTCTTATGACCTTCAGCCCGAAAGCCGATACTTGCAAACCAGAAAATTCGTTACTTAGAAATAAACTATAATATTATAGTATACTTTAACTCTAATTAATTGTTTTCTCCGGGTATTTTATCTATGCTTTTCCATTTCACTGAGCACAAAAGTTATATAAGTTAACTGAGTAAATATTCAGTGCGAGTAATTTATATTAAAAGAAATATACTCAAATAGATAAACTAAAAATATATAGGTGCATATGCCATACATATATTACTGGGATAATCTATTTATAGATACTCGACAACTATACTATGTCGAAGAGAAAACAGAAACCAGACAAAAGTAAAAATAAAATATAAATTAAAATAAAAACAGGTGATATAAAAATGGAACAACTCAGAAACTTAATTATCGAGAACGTGGCAATGTTCAATAAGGCATTTCCGGACAGGTTCTGCCATAGCCCGGATGTAATCTCAGCGATCTCATACGACTATCAGTTCACTTACGGACAGGTAGAAAACGAGATTGAGAAGATGGTTCATGAAGGAGTTCTTGACGCAGAACTTTCCGATTGGGATGGAATAAAGCTCTTATAAGTACGGAATAAGGCGTTAAGAGGAATATTGCTTCTTTCCGATAAAGGGAAGAAATAAACTGAAAATCACAAAACACTGCACGACGACAAATTGGATTGAGTAAGAAGTATTTAACTGCAAAACAAATAATTTAAAACAAATACTTGCTAAGGATAAAGAAAATTATACAGATGGAATTTCAACTGAAATTTCGCCCGTAAATAACTTCTTTTCCCCAAAAACTCTTTTAGTTCCCGGCAAGTTCCAGAAGCGGACATTTCACAGAGTTTCTATTCTTCTGATAATATCTCTTGGCATGTTCCACCAGTAGGGCATGATACTCCTGATACACAGCAAGGTCTTCCGGAAGATTTTCTTCAAAAAGGGCCTTTATTTCATCATACTTTGCCTTTTCTTCTACCAGACCCAGGTTCGTTACTATTCTCCTTGTATATGCATCGACCACAAAAGAAGGCTGTTTGAAGGCGTAGAGCAGGATTGAATCGGCAGTTTCGGGCCCCACACCTTTTAAATAGAGGAGTTCTTCCCGGGTCGGGGTTCTGTCTTTCAGATTTGAGAACCATCCGGCAAGGATTTTGAGGCGTTCAGCTTTCTGGTTGTAGTAACCTGCTGGTCTAATGGCTTCTTTTAAGGTCTCCGGGTCAAGGGAAATCATTTTCACCGGGTCAAGGGCGTTTAGCCGTTTGAGGTTAAGGAGAGCCTTTTCAACCTGCTGCCAGCCTGTGTTCTGGGTAAGCAGTGCCCCACATATGATCTCAAACTGCTGGTTTCCCGTCTGCGGATAGCTGTAGTCCCCCGGATGATATCCCTGAACCGAGCCGGTTTTTGTGGGGTTTGTCCCTCCTTTGTCATGAAGCTCGATAAGGGGCCACCAGCCCTGCGGGCCGCAGGAATCAAGGAGAGAGTCGTAAATTTTCAGGATAATCGGATTATGGATACTCATATTCTTAAAAATGTTTTTCTGATTTTTGTTCTCCATTTTTGGTACACCGGAATTAGAGATCAGGCTTAAATAATGCTACCCTTGAAGTATCAGTTTTCATTTTTGTGTATTATAGGCATGGTAAAAGTAAAAATGCTGCCCTTCCCAACTTCGGATTCAACCCAAACTTCTCCGCTGTGCATCTCCACAAAGCGTTTAACAAGCGCAAGGCCAAGACCTGCTCCTTCCTGCTCTCTTGACTCGAATTTTTCAAGTTGCACGAAGGGCTGGAAAATACTTTGATGGGCTGCTTCCGGAATTCCCGGTCCAAAGTCTGCAACACTGATAAGTACCTTGTCTTCCGAAAACCTGGAGGATATATTAATAGTGCTCTCTTTGGGTGCAAACTTTAAGGAATTGCCCACCAGGTTATATAATATCTGCTTTAACCTGGTCTTATCGGCTCTCAGGGTAGGTGTTTTCGGGCTGATCTGGCACATTATACGGATGTTCTTCTGAGCCGAACGTGGTATCAGCATTGTCTTTATTTCCTCGACCACTTCCTGCAGGGATAAGTTCTCAAGGTTAAGCTCTGTCATTCCGGCTTCAACCTTTGAGAGATCGAGGATATCATTAATTAACCTTAAGAGGTGCTTTCCACTCTTTGAAATATTATTCACATGCTTTAGCTGCTTTTCATTTAATGGGCCGAAGACCTGGCTGAGCAGCAGGTCTGAAAAACCGATTACGGCATTTAACGGGGTCCTCAGTTCGTGGCTCACAGTAGCTAAAAACTCACTTTTGGAACGGTTTGCGGTTTCTGCATTCAGCTTTGCCTCATTTAAAGCTGCTTCTGTTTTTTTCCTTTGAGTGATATCCACAAACGATCCCATTATCCCTATTTTGCGGCCATTTTTATCCCGGAGCAGGTTTGCCGAAAGATGGACATCAAAAAATGAGTTATTTTTCTTTCTGGCAACCAGATCCCCTTCTAACTTCTCTTCGGAAAACGTCCTCCAGAAAATTTCTGCTGTTTTGTCCTCTTTTTCCCAGAGGCATTTGCTGTTTTTTCTCAGCAACTCTTTCTTATTCCCATATCCCCACAATTTCATGAAAGAAGGGTTCACGTAAGTCAGGTTTCCGTTAAGGTCAGCAAAAGCTATGGCGCTTATGGAGGATTCTATAGCAGTGTTCTTGATTTGCAGATCTTCTTCGGCTTGCTTAAGCTCTGTTATATCCAGCATCACCCCGATAATTCCCACAACCTCCCCCAATACGTCCCTGTATGCTGCTTTACTGAATAAAAAGTCTCGCTGTTCCCCATTTTTACATATAACATTGCTTTCATAACATTTTGTTCCGCCAGATCTCAGCAGCTTAAGATCGCTTTTTTTATGAAAAGAAACCATCTTTTTTGAAAATGAGTCGGGGATTTCTTCTATTGTGTGCCCGACGATCCTTTCTTTCGGAAGACCTGCAACATTGCTGGAAAAGAGTTCATTGCAGCCCTGATACTTTCCGTCCCTGCCTTTGTAAAAAACTGGAGCAGGGATTGTATCAAGCAGGATTTTCAAAAATTGGACCTTCTCCTCGAGGGCTTTTTCAGCCTGCTTGCGTTCGGTTATATCAAGGATGATACCCTGAAGATGGATCTCGCCTTTTCCGTCCCTCTGGATAAAAGTTCTTTCATCCACCCAGCGGACTTCTCCGGATTTGGTAAATATCCGGTATTCAGAGGTATAGACGTCACAGCCAGCTTCCACATTTCTGGCAACGTCATCCCCCACTTTTTCACGGTCTTCCGGATAGACAATGTCCGTGTAGAAAATCTTTTTTGAGGTTGAGATTAAATCCTCTACTTCATACCCAAACCTTGTAATGTTTTCCGATACAAACTCTATTGGCCAGCCTTCCTCATACTTCCATAAAAAGACAATTACAGGGCTGTTGTTGATTATTTGTTCCATTTCTTCTTTTAACTTATTGGAGTGCTCAAGCTGCCTCGCATAGTCCATGAGGGCTTTTTCAGCCTGCTTGCGCTCGGTTATATCTCGAGAAACGCTAAGTAAAGCCGGGTTCCCTTCATATTCGATAATTCGGCTGTTTATTTCGAGAGGGATGACAGCCCCGTCCTGACGCATGTAATTTACTTCAAAAATAGCACTCCCTTTCAGGTATATCTCCTCAAGGTGCTCAAAATAAATCCTCTTTGATCTTACCAGGACTTCCGGGGTAATCTGCAGCATTTCATCCCGGCTGTAACCACTCTGCTCGCATGCTACCTGATTGACCTCAAAGAAACGGCCTTCAATATTATGAAGAGCAATTCCGTCACTGATATTTTCAAAAATAATCCGGAGTTTGTTTTCAGATTCTCTCAGGGCTTCTTCTGCTTGCTTGCGTTTGGTTATGTCCAGCATCACTCCAACAATCCCGGTGGATTTACCTGATATGTCCCTATATACTGCCTTATTGAAGAGAAAATTCCGGACCTCTCCGTTTGCGCACAGGACCTCTCCTTCATAATACTGTGTCCTTCCATTTTCAAGCAACTTAAGGTCCTTTTCCCTGTAAATGGAAGCCAGGTTTTTCGGGATTTCCTGAGCAAACTCATCCACGGTGCGGCCGATAATCTTCTCTGCCGGGAGGCCCAGAATCGTGCTGGCAAAGAGCTCATTGCAGCCCTGGTACCTTCCGTCCCTGTCTTTGTAAGAAACAGGGGCAGGAATAGTATCAAGCAGAGTTTTCAAAAATTGTACCTGGTTTAGAAGAGCTTCTTCAGCCTTCTTGCACTTGGTCATGTCCAGGGCAACCATAAGTATGGCTTTCTTTTCCCCGTAATCGATAAGTTGCATTTTCAGTTCAACTTGAATGGGAGTCCCGTCCTTGCGAGTAACGGTAAGATCAAGGATTGCATGGTTCTCCGTCAGTGCCTCGAGGCCTGTGGCTAACTTACCGGCAGATTCGGGAGCAACAATGTCATGAGGCTCCATTTTCAACATTTCGTCCCTGGAATAACCCAGAATCTCGTATGTCATCTTGTTCATATCCAGAAAACAGCCATTGGGTTCTATGATAGCGATGCATTCGCTGGCATTTTCGAATATCGCTTTCAGCTGTTCCTGGGATTCTTTCAGGGCAAGTACCGCTTTTTTTTTCTCGTCTATTTTTTCAATATGGGAGACACTATATAGAGGCCTGTTTTCGTGAGTTCTGATCATGAAGGTTGAAACCCTGGTCCAGATAGGGGTTCCGTCTTTTCTTATGTAGCGTTTTTCGATCTGATAGGCCCCTGCCGACTTATTTATAATTTCATTGAAATGACACAGGTCCAGTTCAAGATCATCAGGGTGAGTAAGGGATTGAAAATTCAGTTCCAGAAGTTCGGCTTCGGAATATCCTAAAATCCCACATAGTGTGGAATTTACCTTGATCCATTTGCCACCTATTCCCACAAGGGCTATGCCTATCGGGAACTGCTCGAATACCGGGCAATTGCATATTTCTGATATTTTCAGAGTTTCATTGTTACTTTTGGGATGGTCCTGCTCCCTCACAAAAACACAGTATTTCAACTGTTCCCCAACCTTCAACTTTTTGCAGCTGAAAATAGCTTTCTTAATCGTGTTTCTATTTGTTACGATATTTGCTTTGAAGCTTTCATCCAGGCCATGTTTTATCCGATTAAACAGGTTAACCTCAATTCCATTACTGTCCAGAACCGGAAGCTCACTGATCTGCTTTTCCATCAGATCTGTCCGGTCCCATCCGGTTGCACCAAAAAAAAGAGCGTTAATAAACTCAATTTTCCCCTCAGAATTGACTATGCAAGCCCCTTCAAGGAAACCATCAAGGAACGAAAAAATGAACTCCTGCGTGTCTCTAATGCAAATCACATCCGTTTTTATAAAAAATAGCCTTTTATATTCCTGTACAAAACTTCAATCTCTATAAAAATATGTACATCATTTATATATCTACGGATGTTTTATTTCAGTCGAATACCCCGTAGCTTGCTACGGGGTGCGCCAGAACAACTTGATTTTTGAATTTCCCATAATCCGTCTGAATCAAAAAAGAGAATAATATTTTTCTCATCTGCCTTATGGGGGGCAGAGGGAAAATTGCTGAACCATCTTTAAAAGAGATTAATTGCTTTCTGAAGCAGGCTTGCTTAAATAATTTTATACTATCCTTTTTCCCTCTTGATGAACAAAGACTTTCATATTTTTTTGATTATATACAGGTTCCCGCAGTATTATATCTTATTTTTTTAAAAATAAATAGTGCATACCTGGTGACCTTTCCTTTGTTTCTTTGTACTTAGGTTCGGGAGATCTTTTCTTAAACAAGCTCCTATGGGTAGAAGCCATACGTTTAAGATCGAGAACGTAAAAAATGATAAGAAGGAACAAAACTCGAAATGAAGCAATTCCATAGGTAGGTAGTTGCCCAAAGAGGAGGTTGAAAAAAATATGGCATATCATGAGCTGGCATCTTATGACTCGAAGTTTATCGATTTTAATGAAAACTCCAATTCGGGGGTAAAATTTTGGCTTTGATCACCAGACATAAGGCTGTAATTGCAGTTTTAGGGATTCTCGTAATCGGCATTTTTTCACTGGTTATGGCAGACGGAGCCTTTCTTCCGAAGAAATATCTTGAGCCCTGGTCGGGGACCTATCACACGCAGTTCGAAGACCCGAGGGTTCAGGTCCTGGCCCACGGGGTGCTTGCCCCGAATTCCCATAACCTGCAGTCCTGGAGGGTGGTCCTTGAGGGAAATGACAGCTTTCTCCTGTACGTCGATTCGGACAGGCTCAGCCCCAAAGCCGACCCACCGGGCAGGCAGGTGACAATTAGCCAGGGGACCTTCCTTGAATACGTGAGGATTGCCGGAGAAGAGCTTGGGTATGAAACCGGCATGCAGCTTTTCCCCGAAGGGGAATACGGGCCTGATGGGACGGCAGCAAATCTGGGAAGCAAACCTGTTGCCAGGGTGGCCCTGCAAAAGTTAAGGGAAAATGAAACCGGTGCAGGGACTGAAAATTCGCCTCTCTATGATGCGATGTTCGTTCCGGACACATACAGAGTTCCTTATAAAGAAACAAAACTTCAGGCAGAAGATGTGGAGAAACTCGAAGCCCTGAGCACGGAAAATGTCACAATAGTCATCTTCCAGGCTCCTGAGGACCTTGAAAAACTCGGGGACATTGCTTTCAGGGCGGCTGAGGTCGAGGCGGGGCTTGACCGTATCCAGGTTGAAGGCTCCGAACTTTTCAGGCCCAACGAATGGCAGAAGAACGAGTTTCGCTACGGTTTTACCATGGAAGGCCAGGGGCTTTCGCCCCTCAAAGTTCATGTACTCCAGGGCCTCGTATCCCTTTTTCCCTCAATGAACAGCCCTGAAGCCTCAAGGGATTCTTTCCTCAGCCAGACCGAATCTGCCGTGGAAAACACTCCCGCATATGCCCTGATAATCACAAAAGGCAACAGCCGCACGGCCCAGGTTGAATCCGGTATCCTCTACAGTCGCTTCCTGTTAACAGCCGCAGACATGGGATATGCCATGCAGCCCCTGAGCCAGGCTACTGAAGAGTATCCGGAAATGGCTGGACTATATAAGGAGATTCATGAAGAATACGCCGGGGAAAACGAAACAATCCAGATGCTTATAAGGGTGGGGGTGCCGGAAAAAGAGGTCCCTCCGACGATGCGGCTTGATGTGATGGATATCATCGAAGTATAAAGAGCTACATAAGGCTTTGAAGTGCTCCAAAGTTTTTTTGGCGCTCTGTAGTGATCCCTGCAGAGCCCTTTTCCCCTTTTGTTTTATTTCAGTCGAATACCCCGTAGCTTGCCACGGGGTGCGCCAGAACAACTTGATTTTTGAATTTCCCATAATCCGTCTGAATCAAAAAAAAGATAAATATTTTTCTCATCTGCCTTATGGGGGGCAGAGGAAAAAATTGCTGAACCGCCTTCAAAAAAGATTAATTGCTTTCAGAAGCAGGCTTGCATCGATCAATTACGGCGCTTATACCTTGTTTTGAAGGTTGCCCTTCATTCTGCACAGCAGTATAAGATCCCTGGGTTTTTGCCGGGGAATATGTGATAGTAAGCACTCTCATTATGCCCAGCACGAGCAGCAGTACAGAAAGGCTCAAAACAAATTCATACCCGAACTTCTGGGCATAAAGGCCCACAGCGATCTCACGCAGGACTATTAAAATTGTGGCATCCGTTATATTCGTAAGCTTGATCCGGTCGTGTTCGTGGTAATCAACAAAAGCTGTGAAAAGGTCAATAACAATAAAAACTGTCAGTACACTTGTTACCATGTGATTGAATCCGCTTTCAAGGGACTCAAAAATAATGAAGCGAATATCCAGTAAGGTTTTTGCCATTCCCACAATTAAAGCCAGCAGCAGTACGTAAAGGATAATTGTAGTAATCGCATCCGTAACCTTTTTAAACAGTTTTATACTATCCATTTTTCTCACTTCATATAATTTTATCAGGTACATACTTTTTTAATTATATAGAGTTATTGATGCTTTTATCCATAGTTAAAAATAAAAATATATATCCTCATTTCTCTGCATCCTTCCTGTGCTTCGTCGGTTAATTCCAAAATAGTTTTGTTTTGCCTGGTTCATCGATCCCGTTTATCATGAATGAGCCACGGATAAACACAGATGGCCTCAATCCATTTTTATCCATTTTTATCCGTGTCCATCTTTGGTTCTTTTATGGACAACTCATTGTCCAGAATTTGGAATCGATGCACCAGGTTATTTCGTAATGAGCCCTGAGTTCTTTATTCATATCTCAGTGCATCCACTGGCTTCAGTTCCGAAGCATTTTTTGCCGGCACCAGGCCCGCAATCAGGCCCACGATGATCGAGACAAGAGTTGCGATAATGGTCCCTTTTATGCTGAGGGCAAATTCAAAGGGGGTTTGCATTTTCATTGAGATCAGGAGCAATATCGCCTGTACGACAGCTGTGCCAAGTAAAATTCCTATTATTCCGCCTACAAGGCTGATCATTGCGGAGTTGCAGAGAAAGATAAGCATGATATCTTTGTTCTGTGCTCCAATTGCTTTCATTATCCCGATTTCTTTAGTTTTTTCGAGGACGGATGTAAACATTGTGTTTGCAATCCCTGTAGAGCCTACAAGCAAAGAAATGCCTGCAATAAATGCCAGAAATGCAGTAAGCCCGCTAATCACCTTTCCGACGCTTTCCATATTCTCTTTTCCTGAGTACACATAGAAGTCCTGGGTCTTTTCATCAACTCTGCGTGAAAGCCTCAGCATTTCCTCTATTTCTTTTAGTGTACCTTCGTAATCGGCATTTTTGTAGAGTTTTACTTCAATGGAATCGTAGACATCCCTCTTTTTTTCACCATAATAACTGTCTTCATCGGTTGGAAGGGAATAAACTTCCTCGTAAGGCATGTAGATGCTGCTCCCAAATCCCAAGCCTCCAAATAGCCCTCCTTCATCTGCCAGAATCCCAATTACCCTGTAGGACTTGCCGTTGAGGAGGATCATCTGATTGACCATTATTTTCCGTCCCAGCTCTTCATTGTTAGCAAGTTCACCGGAAATTACCACTGAAGTCCGGTCTCCGGGCTGCAGCATCCGGCCTTCTCCTACCTTTTTCTTGGTGATGTCAGGCCAGACCCGCGGGTCCACACCCTTGACATAGACGTTGGTCTTCTTGCCTCCGAATTCCATTGTTGCGCTGCTTTCAACGTTAACGTTGATGTACTGTACTCCGGGAATTCGACGGAGCGTGAACACATCCATTTTTGTGAGTTCCGGGCTTTTCGGTTCTTCATAATTCACAGGACTTCCGGAACCGCCTCCGCCTTCACTTTCATTTTCACTTTCTACGCTTACCTGGGAGTAATCTGCCTCCTCAAAATTAAATGGGTAAGAGGCAACGATGGTGATCGTATCTCCACCCAGCTCTTCCATGGTTTTGGTTACCTGTTCCTGGAAATATTCCCCGGTTGTGACAATGGCCATTACCGAGGCAATGCCTATGATCACCCCTATAATGGTCAGCCAGCTACGTAGTTTGTTGGCTTTTACCATGTTAAAGGCAATTCTGAGTATCTTTGCAGGTTTCATCGCACCACAGCCTTCGGACATTAAGCTTTCATTCGTCTCTTCCCGGATCTGATCATTAAATGGCTCATTTTATCTGGGTGTTTAAATTTCGCGGGATTCACTCATTCATTTTTCTCTTTTTGGAAACTTTCCTGTACACCAGGACACCTGCAATTCCCAAAACAACTATGAGAACTAATTTATATGAGAATGAAGCAGTTGAGCTTTCTTCAGACCCTGAATTTTCATTTGTAGAGGACTCTGTTGTGTAAACTGTAAGCTCCTGTTTTTCTACCTGTCTCTGCCCGTCACTTGAGGTGTAGCTGATTTCAAATTTGAGAGGCAGCTCTTTGCCGTATGCAGCCGGCTTGAGATTGAAATCCGCAATCGTATAGTCCCCTTTTTGCAAGTTGCCGAGAACTACCGAATTGCTGCCGCCGTTCGTGATGGTCCAGTTTGCCTGCTGGGGAATGGAAACTTTTACGGAATTTGCGGCGTTGTTTCCTATGTTCGAGACAGAAAAGGTGTAAGCTCCTGTGAGGCTTCTTTCCATGTAAGAAATATCAAAATCAGTGGTGCCCCCGATGTAGACTCCTGCCTTGCTTTTTATCTGTTTCCGTTTCTCGTTATCAAGTGTACCGGCTTCCGTGATGGTCTTGAGTGCTTCAACATCATCATAGGTAAGAGTCATATCCAGTTTGTAGAGGCCTGGAACAGTATTTACGTTTGTAAGAACTTCAAAGGTGACATTTGCAGTTTCCCCCACATCGATAAGGTTGATATGCTTTACATTGCTCGAACCCACGGGAAGGATAACATCGTTTGCACAGTCCCAGGAAAACATCGCATTTTTCAGGGGAGAATTGCCTACATTTTTTATCCCAAAAGTAAGGTTTGTCTTTTCCCCGGGAACCAATCTCTCCAGGCTGATGGACTCAATCTCAGCATTTGATTCACTATCAATCTCGATCATGAGATCCTTGGTAAGGGAAACTTTGTCTTTTCCTTCATTTGAATAAAAGAGAACCTTTAAGGGATATTTTCCTTTATTGATATCGTTTTCCACTCCCACCTTGAACTTTACTACCTTCTCGCGGTCATCTGTAGATCGTTTTCCCAGAGTACCAATGTCTTTTGACAGTTCTTCTCCTGGCAGGGACTTGAAGGGGTATTTTGGTTCAATTTTAACGATACAGTTATCGTTTGCTTCATATCCCATATTCTGGATAGAAATCCGGACTTCCAGAATGTCTCCGGGTTTTACAGGGTCAGGGTCCTGGTTAAGCAGGTCAACAGTTACTCCTTTCTCCTGAGTACTCAGAGCAAAGGCAGGAGAACTGAAAGCAGTTGTACTTATCAGCAGTACCATGAAGAATCCAAAAAGCTGTCTGCAAATTAGGTTTTTATTAACAATTCCTCTACGAGTCAAGGTTTGACTCATAATCTTTTTACTATTAACTGGTTCAGGTCTTATTTTTTCAAGAAACATTTTTAATTCCTCTGTAATTCCCTTCAGTATTCAGGACAGAACTGGTCCTGGTTTGGTTCGTCCCGAACCACTTCTCCGTCTTTTAATTCAATGTGCCTCTGGGCGTACTGTGCGAGGTGCATGTCATGGGTAACCATGATTACGGTTTTCCCGTTTTCCTTCCACAGTTTGTAAAGCATCGTCATTACTTCTTTTCCGGTAACACTGTCCAGGGCACCCGTGGGTTCATCGGCAAGGATGATATCAGGGTTGCTGGCAAGAGCTCTTGCAATCGAGACTCTCTGCTGCTGGCCTCCGGAGAGCTGGGAGGGTCTGTTCTTCATCTTATCGGAAAGCCCTACCAGGGTCAGCAGTTCCTTTGCCCTTTTTTCCGCAATATCATCATCAATTTCCTGTATCTCCAGGGGCAAAAGCACATTTTCAAGGGCTGTCATTCCCGGAATAAGGTTGTACTGCTGAAAGATAAATCCAATTGTTTTTCCCCTCAACGCGGCCAGATCCGATTCCTCTAAACTGGCAATGTTTTTGGATTTCAGGAAGATTTTCCCCTCTGAAGGGACATCAAGACAGCCCACAAGGTTCATCATTGTGGATTTTCCACTGCCTGACGGGCCAATGATTGCGGTAAACTCGCCTTTCCTGAACTCTGCGTTCACTTCTTTCAGGGCATTGACCTGGATTTCTCCCATCTGGTAAGTTTTCCAGACGTCCCTGAAGGCAATCAGCGTTTTATCCATACGCTTTCCTTAAGCCCCACTTATATAAAAACATGCTGTAGTTGAAAAATGTATTTTACCTCCATTTTTTCTGTCTGCCTGTGGAAGGCCTGAGATATCTCTTACATGGATACGAAACTCGAAATAAATTACAAAACAGGGGTGCAACACTGGTAAATAATAACATGAAATAAGGGCTTTGTAACAAAGCCCCCAAAAAATTAAAAATATATTTGGCCAAAAATTCTGGCCAAAAATTCTGGCACAAAATCGGAAATCTTCACAGAACCTGCTCAACCTGTTCCTCAATAAACCGGCTATAAAAGTTTGCAGCAAATATCATGCTTGTGACATACAGGGCAGGTATGCCTATAAGGACAATGCTAAGTACCAGGAATATAATGGAAATTGCATACTGTTTTAGCATCGTAACGATATAGTCTCCGATGTTATCCATGACATAACCGAGTTTCCCGAAATCAAAATAAGACCCGACAGTCTGTTTCCTGTAGAAGTTTACATTAAGGACCGGAAACACAAAGAACCCGAGGAGCAGGCCCAGGATATTCGCTATGTCTTCGTCAAGCATGGTTATGCAAGTTATCAGAGCGATATACACAATGTAGAAAGGCAGTGATTTCAGGAACATCGAAAACCCGAATGTCAAATCATCTGTGAAGTGAAGTTGGGGGAGCTCCTCGTACTTACCTTCGATAAATTCGTTGGCGATTCTGACAAAGTAACCAAAAAGTGCAAGCCATCCGATCACCGGGACAAGCATCCATAAAGCGTATAGAAGCCTTTTAGGCCTGTTGAATGGATATTTTAAAGCATCAATAAAACCAATTGTTTCCATATGATCACCTGAAAAATTGCTTATTCTTTTAACTTATGAGAAGAAACTCCTTATTTTCAAACAGACTCTTTTAACACAGCCTTCTATACAGGGCACATATATAAAAATGAGAGCTAGTTGAAAAGTATAGTTGACCTCCATTTTTCCAAAAATATATATAATACAGGACTGTTGAAGGTGATGGATGACCGCTGGCTTATTCAATGCAACTTTAAGTGAAGAACTCCTTAATCAGGTCTCAGAAGCTGTAGCTTCTGCCAGCATGTCCGATATCATCTTCGATCTTTTTTTATATGCTCTGATGGTAGGCTTAGCTCTACAGATCTTTCGGGAAACTTCGAAGATCTATTCATTCATGGAATATGAAGGGCTTAGATACTTCAAAAATACCTTTTTTTTCTACGGGCTCGCTAATTTTTTTCTGCTTGTCCTGGATCTTGTGTTCCTGCTGGCCAAATCCTCAACTGTAGCGTCTTTATACCTTTTAGCCATTAGCATGATTCCGCTTTTTCTTTTAGCCGGGGTTTGCTTCTGGTTTGCCAAGGTAAACCTGCTCTCTTCGATTAGCTGGAGAATGGTAGAGGGAACCCTGGGAAAAAGATTCTATAAGTTCCTTTATTTCATGTTTCTCATGTTTCTCACGCTGATGGATACGTTAGTCTACATACTCATCTCAGTAATTGTGGGAGAATATTATGCCTTTGGCTATAAGGCCTTTATTTTTGTGTTTATACTGCTATTGATCAGGTCAAATATGCGTTCGGGTGGAGAAACAAAACCAATAACCAACCCATATTATCTGGGCTTGATTCTGCTCTTTACCCTGAGTTTCCTGGGTAATATTTCAACCCTTCTCGAAGGAAAGTCCGCAGAACTGATAAGCTCTGGCTTTGATTTATTGACCCTTCTCGCTTATGTAATAATTCTCAAAGGAATAAGAAAATGGAGCCGTATTCTTCTGAAATGAAGCCTTTTCAAAAACGAAGCAGGCTTGAAATTATCCGGGATATTCTTAATGTTATCCGCGACTCCAATAGTACAATCAGTCCTACAAAACTTCAAAGGTTTTCCAATCTTTCCTACCAGATGTTTGAAGAATACCTGGGGGAACTTGAATCCAAAGGGATGGTCGAATTAAAGCAGTATAAAGGGAAAAGGAATGTGTATGCTTTGACCCAGAAAGGTAAACAGTTTCTGGAAAAATATGAGGACTTCGTGTCTTTTTTAAGAGATTTCGGGATATAAGTGCCCCTGATCTCCAGTTATCAAAAAATTCCCCGGACTTTTCTCTAATATCTGAGAAGATCCGATCCCATTATTTCAGTTCTTAATGCTCCTTCTAACCCGGTATTCATTCGAGATCCGAGTCCTCAAATATAAATAATTCATCAATCGTTGTTCCCAGGCGGCTGGCTATTTTGTATGCAAGCTTGAGTGAGGGGTTATATTTTCCCTTCTCAAGAAAAACTATTGTTTCTCTTCTAACCCCTACCATGCTCGCAAGGGCTTCTTGAGTAAGGTCATGCCTGGCTCGAAGCTCTTTGATCCTTGTTTTCACTCTTTATCCTCCGGAGGTCCTTACTCAACATCGCCCTTTTGCATGAAATGCCACCTGAAAACATTTGCGGAGATACTCATGAAAATGAGAAGTATACCAAGCACGCCTCCTACAGTAAGTTCAATCAGTTTGAAGTATTCCACCCAGTAGAGCACTGCAATGAGCACTAACGTCAGAAGCCAGGAATAAGTTATCCCGTAAGCTGCCAGTTTTTTTGTTCTTTCATCCCTGTCCGGAAGGCCCCGCAGCCTGAAAAGTCTGAAGGCTGTTATAATAAAGAGGATCAGACCCAGGTTGATCAAAAAAATAGAGATAGACATATCAAACGTATGAAAAGCTGCCGAAAGCATCCCGGCAAGCATAATGATTATTCCAGGGACCAGTTTGTTCATGTATCTTTTTTCCATGCTTTTTATCCTCTTTTTTCAGTATCTTTTTTCCATGCTTTTTTCGCAGATTACCGAAAGTCTGTTCTTTATCTGTAACATATTATTTGATATTTCAAACATTAAGTTAGATATACTTAACATCTTCTATTATTTCTATTTTTCGCCTTCAATGGAAGTTTAAGTTATAAATTGCTAACATAATGCGATATACATGTAACAAAATGTGCCTTATATCTAACAAAAATTTTCAGAATTCCTGCTTAAGGATAGAGTTTTATCTAACCGGTTTCAGGATCGAAAGAAGATGTAAACTCGGGGAAAAAATCAAAAAAATATTTCTGTGTTTTCGGGTCAATGTACCCGTTTATTTTTCTATTGTTTTTTGAACTTCTTAGGATGGTGTTTTTCCTGTAACTGATTTTATCTTTTTATTAATAATCCAATTTTATTTGCAATTTTGGAACATAATTTTCTCTAAATTCCATTCCAAAGTTGTCCATTATGTACTGCCAGATATCTTTTGAAGTTGCGAAGGAGCCTTTCTTACTTCGTTTCTCAGTTGCGAGATTTTCTCTGGCTTCATGAGGGCTTGATACTTCATAGGGGCTTGATGCTTCGTGGATGCTTGATAAATGTGCCTTTCTTGTATTCTTCAAAAGCTATTTTTAATTCTTCCTGCGTGTTCATGACAATTGGCCCATACCAGGCAACAGGTTCACCAATGGGTTTCCCCGATACAAGAAGGAACCTTACACCTCTATCTCCTGCAGTAACCTCGATCGAATCCCCATCCCCGTAGAGGACCAGGGTCTCCTTATCTATCACACAATCCTCTGCCGGGTCAAGATATCTTTCTCCTTCAAACTCAAAGGCGCAAGGGTCTTTTTCCCTGTCGAAATTTCCGCTGCCCTCTATCACGTACGCAAAGACAGTGTACCCGGGAACTGTTATATGAAAAAATTTTTCATCTGCAGGCACTGTTACATCCAGGTATTCGGGATCGGTTACTATTTCCCGTACAGGCCCTTCAACCCCGTTTACCTCCCCACAAATAATCCTTACCTTCAGCCCTTTTTCCATGATAAGTTCAGGCACCCGGTTGCTTTTGATCTCCCGGTAGCGCGGATTCATCATCTTGTGTGAAGCAGGAAGGTTTGCCCAGAGTTGAAACCCCCACAGAGTCCCATTCTCATCCCCCTGTGGCATTTCCTGATGGATAATCCCGTTCCCCGCAGTCATCCACTGCACCTCTCCTGGGTGGATTATACCTTTATTTCCCAGGCTGTCTTCATGCCTTACCTCCCCCTGCAGGACATAAGTGATAGTCTCAATACCCCGATGAGGATGCCAGGGAAATCCCATACTATACTCCTCCGGCTTTTCCGAATGAAAGTCATCGAGCAACAAAAAAGGGTCCAGTTCAGGCACATGCTTGAACCCAAAAGCCCTCTTCAGATGTACTCCTGCCCCTTCAATTGTCGGCATACTCTTCCTTACTTTCCTTATTCTTCTAGGATTAGCCATTATAATTATCACCCCTCTAAAAATAATCCCTCAATTTTCTTATAATAACAAAAAATCTAAGTCCTCTTGAGCGAAGCTCACCACTAAAACCATAATTAGTCCTCTTGAGCGAGCGAAGCTCACTGCTAAAACCCATAGATTAGCCCTCTTGAGCGCAGCGAAAAGGGCAGCGTACTGCAGAGCCGCAACTCTGCTGAAACGGACCGTGTACTGTTGCGATTACATCGCAACTCCCAGGAAATCTCCGATTTCCTGCGATCCCGGGGCGCAATTCGGGCGAGTCCTCTCCCAACTCTCATAACCTTGCCCGCGCTGATTCCCTACGTAAGTATTGAAGTCGATGTATTTGGTTTTGTTGGAAAAATGTTGGTTTTAAATCTGTAACTGCCTTTCCGCAGATCTCCACTCAAAAGTAGTATTTTTCACAATTTTTCCCCATCAACCTTATTATCTTGGCCTTAACTTCATTCATGTTGGCAATTTGAGTTACTACTTTAGAATCAATTTCCACTTTTACTTCTGTAATCCCCCTCATTAGGATAAAAGCCCACTTCAAAGTGGGCTTTTGAGTTTGTTTTTTAACCTGGTCAAGTATTGTTTCCCCTGTTTCTTTTAACCTTTCTCTTAATTTCCATTCCGCTACCGAGTAAATCATTAGGGTTAATACCATTACCATTGATAGAGCTTCAATTCTTTGAGGTTTTTTCAAATAAACATCTGAAACCCTGAAACTTTTATCCTTTATGAACCTGAACCCTTTTTCAACCTTACTTTGATTCTTGTAGTAATCCAGCATTTTTTCAGCATCAAGATTAAGATCATTGCTTGCAATTATAAACCTTCCTTGATGCTCTTTTTCATTCAGTGTAATTTCTTCATTCCTAACTGCTTCTGCATTAATAACATAGTGGACTATAAGCTTTTCATCCTTCTTCGGTCTTCCTCTCTTGCCGTTTTCCCTTGTTGAAACTGTTGAAATCTCTACGTTTTCAAGTAAACAGTAAGGATTCTCTTTCATCCATCTTTCCAGAGCTGCTCTGGCATCATCTTCACAGGCAAACTCTATCCTTTTTAGATCTTTGAGTTCTTTTTGAGCTTCTTTGACAATCCTTTTGATTTTCTTTTCAAAAGTAACATCTTTTCTTTTCTGCATCTCAGATGAATGGACAATTACCCATTTTTGCTCGATACCACCATATCCAACAATGGTTTCATAAAATGAATATCGAGTGTCTTCTCCTTGTTTAAACTCAAGATCAGAAATCAACAAATCTCTTGAAAGCTTTAGTGTTGAAGGAACACGAGTAATCCACTTCATACCTTTTCTCATTGATTTGATGTTATTGTCAGAATAGAGAGCACTGTCAGCTATGTAATAAACATCATCAGGGAAAGTTATGTTTTCTTGAAGCTTTTTCATTGCCTCAATTATGGTTTCTTTATCTGATGCATTACCAGAGTAAGCTTTTGCAAATAATGGGATTCCATATTGATTTGTTATAATCCCAAGTCCAAAACGTTGAAGGTCATCTCTACCGTCTTTTGCATGACCATATGTGATTTCGATGGCAGAACTGCCATCTATATGGTTGTAATCTCCATAAACGCTAAAATTGGTAGTGTCACATTGAAGAAGTTGAGTCCTGATGTTCACGATTCCCATCATTTTCAAGGCAAGTTTCATGAAAAGTTGAGTCGAATCTGCTTCATAGATTTCATCAAGAGTTCGACCTAAAACATCATCAGTAAGGTCACATGCACTGATCCCGGAACCAAGGAGTCTTTCAACAGGAAGAGTTTCAAAATACTGAGAGTACATGTAAAGACGACTGTCTACGAAACCAAGACAGTTGAGGATCATTGCTTTTACTACAATAGAATGAGATAATTTGTGCTGCCCAATTTTGGGCAGCACTTCATCGATCACTTTTCCAATTTCAAGTTCATCATAAATGCCAGAAACAATTCCATGATGATCAAGAGAACGTGTTGTAACAAACATAATGAAATCCGAAGCAGAATACGACATTTTTGATATTTATATATTAACGAGAAAAAAGAATAAATTTGTCAGACATCTGCGGAAGGTCAGCTGTAATATTTAGTACGAACTTTTATATAAACCAATTTATATTTTATCCGGGTACCGCTTGATATTAATAAAGTTCCTGAATTAAATCGTCAACAAAGAGTATAAAGAATAAACTTAAGTACAATAAAGTTAAAGTTATACAGTAAATGGACTTTTAAGTCGTTATATGCTCAAACATGTGGCTATGCAAACTAACTGTGCAAGGGTTTTTCATTCAAATTTCACTTCACAGTTTGAGCATAACACTTGGGGATGCAGTATATGGGTATTTTTTCTATGAGAATAAGTCCGGATCTGAAAGCTTTTCTTGAGGCAGAGGATCTGGATGGATTAATGGAAATAAGATCGAAACTAAGGCAATTAAATAGAAAAGATGTTAAGAAGATTCGCTCCATACTCCAGAAGTGGAACAGCCCTCAGGCAGTATCAAATCTGCTTCTTTACCCTTTCCTGATCCCTGAAGATATCAGGGGAAGTTGTCTCCTTAAAGGGTTGAGAGAAAAGAAAAACTCGTATTATGTCCTGGCTTCTATAGTTGGGCTTCAGGGCATTGATCCCACAAGCTTTTCAGAAGATGAGAGAAATGAGATAAAGGAAAGTTTGATTTTTACCCTCAAAACCTCGGGAGGGATTATTTCGGCAAGAGGTTCGGTTAGCATCTGTGATTATCTCTCTTCTGAAGACGCCTCCACAATGTTTGAGCTGCTGGATCATCCTAATGATACTACAAGGCACAACATTTTATGCTGGTTAATCAGAGCCATGGAGGAAAGGGGTTCCGATGCATTTGTTTTAATGGCAAGAAGCAGCGACGAAAATTCAAGTGTGCCTGTTAGGATGAGAGCAGCTTGTTCCGATGCATTTGTTTCAATGGCAAGAAGCAGCGGTATGCCTGAAGATGTGCGGAAAGAGGCGATCGAAAAATTCCAGGAATATCTCAGGCAAAAAGAAGCTGGAGAAGTCAGTTCATTTTCAATGCAACTTTATGCGTATATTCCGAATTTGAGGGATTTTATATAAAGCCCCCGAAGTTTTGCCATTTGAACTCTGAAGTTTTGCCATTTGAACTCTGAAGTTTTGCCATTTGAACTCTGAAGTTTTGCCATTTGAGGAATCTCTCTTATTTAATAATTTTTTAAACCCTCTCCTTTAGGTCATCCACAGTTACTTCCTATCCTTTAAGTAATCCGGAGTTACCATGTTTTATGTTCTTTATCAAAAAACCAATTTCCGGCTTAAAATCCTGAATTCGACCCGTATTTTCTGTTTACTTGCAGAAAAAATCTTTTGCAGAATTTTGATAAGAGATGTTTAATTAAAGAGCCATATATTATGAATTAAGGGGAAATATGAATTTGGGGTATATAGGAAAGCTGGTCACCGGAACGATAAAGGAGTGGGTGGAAGACAATGCACAGACTTACAGTGCTGCGCTGGCATATTATTTTGTGTTAAGCCTTCCTGCTCTTCTGTTATTTTCTGTATCCGTAGGAAGTCTTTTTTTAAGGTCAAAACGGATTCAGGACAACATAATCGATAACCTGCAGGGACTCGTTGATCAGAGGGTGATTGATATGATTAGTGCGCTCTTCGAATACATCCCGGAAGTTAATTCCCTCTCGATAGGCGCATTGATTGGTTTTGTGATTCTTCTCTGGAGTGCAAGCAATGTTTTCCGACAATTGAAGAAATTCCTCGAGATTGCCTGGGATATTGAACCTGCTGAGTCCAGTACGGTTAAAGACTTTATAAGGGATTCAATCGTGTCTTTTTTCGTAGTGATTGTTTTTGGAGGGCTCCTTGCGCTTAGCATAATTATTGAAGGGGTTCTTTATGCAGCTTCAAAATTGTTCCAGGGGATTTTCCCCTTCCCCCCGGTTCTTGCCCAATACGCTGGCTCCATAGCCAGTTTCCTTATCCTGGTCCTGTTTTTCATGCTTGTCTACAGGGTATTGCCCGATACAAAGCTTGATCTGAAACCTGATTTTGTAGGGTCGCTGGTAACAGTAATTCTCATAACCATAGGCAAATATGCCCTTGGTCTTTATTTCACATACGTCAACCTTACAAGCGTTTATGGAGCAGTCGGGTCAATTGTAGGGCTATTTCTCCTGATTTATTATATCTCAATTATAATTACTATTGGTGCGGAGTTCACGAAGGTCTATTCTGAATTGTGAAGTGTGAGCTTCTGTTAAAAAAGTCCGATAATCATTTATTTGCTTTTAAAGCCTTCATGAGACCTACACCGGGAATCTTCTTATACTATTAAAATACAGAAAGACTCGTTATGTTTTTAAAAACACAACGGTTTATTCATAAAATTGTATCAAATAGGTAAGAGGAAATAATTATGGAAAAAAACAAAATAGTTATTTATGCTGCTGCTGTTTTAGGAATATTGATTCTGGCAATGGCGATATCGCCGGCTGCCGAGCAGGGACCTGATACCCTGACCGTTTCTGCAGCTGCCAGCCTTACCGAAGCTTTTACGGATATGGAATCCCGGTTTGAAACCGAAAACCCCGGCATAGACGTGAAAATGAACTTTGCAGGTTCCGGAAACCTGCGCATGCAGATCGAAGGTGGGGCTCCGATAGACGTTTTTGCTTCGGCTGACCAGAATCACATGGATATACTTTCCGGGGAAGAGCTGATCGAAAACAGCTCAAGAAAAGACTTTGCCCAAAATTCCCTTGTGCTCATAGTCCCTGCGACCAGTACCCTTAATATAACGGGATTAGAAGACCTGACAGCCCCCGAAGTTGATAAAATCAGCATTGGAAACCCTGATACTGCCCCTGTAGGTAAATATGCACACTTCGCACTTACCGAAGCAGGCCTGTGGAACCAGCTCGAAAACAGGACCATACTTGCCGAAGATGTCAAACAGGTCCTTGTATATGTTGAGAGGGGAGAGGTAGATGCAGGTTTTGTGTACATGACCGACGCAAAGACTGCAGAGCCCGGAACTATCAAAATCATTGCCAGTGTGCCTGTAAGTACCCCTGTAAGCTATCCGATAGCTGTGGTTTCCTCCTCCGAGCACAAAGAAGAAGCACAGGAGTTCCTTGATTTCGTAGCTGGAGAAGAAGGACAGGAAATACTGGAAGAATACGGGTTCACCCCCGAATCCGAATAAAAGCACAAGATAAAACCATAAGATAAAACCATAAAATTAAAGCGTAAGAAATGATCCCTATGCTGGACAAGATATGGTTCCCAATACTCATTACTTTCTGGATAGCTACCATATCGTCTCTTCTCGTACTGTGCAGTGGCGTAATTATAGCTTATGTGTTTGCAAGGCGTGATTTCCGGGGAAAAGGACTCGCGGAGTTATTCGTGACCCTTCCCCTTGTCCTCCCTCCTACTGTAATTGGCTATCTCCTTGTCGTCCTGGTGGGAAAAAATGGGTTTATCGGGCAATTGATTTTCAAAGTTCTGGGGACCGGGATCATGTTTACCTGGCAGGCGGCAGTTATTGCGGCTTATACGGTTTCCCTCCCCCTCATGGTAAGAACCGCAAAAGCAGCCATAGAAGCAGTGGATAAAGAGCTTGAACATGCCGCTTATATCCTTGGAAGAAGTGAGCTTGAAACTGCTCTGCTCATAACCCTCCCCCTTGCGAAAAAAGGGATACTGGCAGGGCTGGTGCTGAGTTTTGCAAGGGCGGTAGGAGAATTTGGAGCAACCCTTATGCTGGCAGGAAATATTCCGGGAAAAACGAATACAATGTCAATTTCAATATACAGCGCTTTTCAGGCAGGCAATAACGAACTTGCCCAGGTGCTGGTCCTGATCCTGGTAATTTTGTCCCTGCTGTCCATTTCTCTGACCGGAAAATTTATCGACCGAGAAAAGTTCGAGGTATAAGTTTGAGGTATAAGTTTGAGATATAAGTTTAAGGTATAAATCGAGGTATAAGCTTGGGTGCCAGAGTTGAACTAAAAAAATGCTATC
Source organism: Methanosarcina sp. 1.H.A.2.2 (assembly GCF_000979975.1). Taxonomy (NCBI): domain Archaea; kingdom Methanobacteriati; phylum Methanobacteriota; class Methanomicrobia; order Methanosarcinales; family Methanosarcinaceae; genus Methanosarcina; species Methanosarcina sp. 1.H.A.2.2. Next base: position 21,096 of record NZ_JJQL01000091.1, on the reverse strand, counting down.
ATGAAGCTGAAGGTAGCGAAAAAAAAGGAAAAATGAATGTTTTTTCTCTGGATGTCAATTTTGAAATGAAAAACGAACTTGTGGTGCTTTTTGGGCCTTCGGGGTCCGGAAAGACCACGCTTTTGAAATGCATCTCCGGAATCACGCAGCCTGATAGCGGAAATATCTCGGTGGACGACCTAATTTACTTTGACAGCGGCCGGAAAATAAACCTTCCAATCCAGAAACGCAACCTTGGATTTGTCTTTCAGACCTATACCCTGTTTCCCCACATGAATATCAGGAAAAACATAGAATGCGGGCTTAAAGGGTGGGAAAAAGGCAATAAGGAAAAAAGAGTCCGGGAAATGCTTGATCTCCTGCATATCGAAGAATTGGAAACCCGCTATCCTTCCCAGCTTTCAGGCGGGCAGAAGCAGAGGGTTGCCCTGGCAAGAGCTCTTGCTCCTAAGCCCGAACTGCTGCTGCTTGATGAACCGTTTTCCGCACTCGACAGGGTAATAAGAACCGAACTTGCAGAAAAAATAAAACATTTACAAAAAAAAATCGGGATACCTCTGTTGTTTATCACTCACAGCCTGGACGAAGCTTTCCTTTTAGCTGACAGGATTCTTATCTTGTACAGAGGGGAAGTCCAGCAGTTCGGGACTCCTGAAGAAATCTTCTATAACCCGAAGAACATGCACGTAGCAGAACTCGTCGGTATGTCAAATATTTTTAGTGATGCATGGGTTGAGGAGCAGGTTGAGGGGCATAACGCAGGCCCAAAATGCACAGTCTTAAAGAGCGGAGGCATGCGGATCACGGTAAAGCCCCTGAGCCTGAAGGAAGGGGATAAAGTTTCCTGGGGGATCCATCCGGAAAATATAACACTTCTCCTTCCGGGCTCCGGTTCTGAGGACCAGGACGAAAACATCTATCCTGCATATGTCCACAGCATCATCAGCAAGGGTCCAAAGAAAAGAATCGTACTTAAACTTACAAAGCATGAAAAGTCCCTGACTGCAGAACTGCCTGCACAATTTGCTGATGCTCTTAACCTGAATACAGGGGATTTATGCCTGGTTAAAATGGATATGAGTAAAGTAGTTGCATTCTGAAATGTGAGTAAAGTAGTTGCATTCTAAATTAAGAGTTAAAGGTTAAAAAGAAATATTGAGTTTTTAGAAATCTGGTAGGTGTCAGGAAACAATCTCCAGTTCCTCCACTGTACAGACTTCCCCGAGCATCGGAAGATCATCTCGATAGAAAACTTTTGAACCTCTGCATTCAGAGATGCTGTGCAGTTGCTGAGTATATGGTATTGTATCTCCTGTCAAAAAGCACACCCCATTCCGAACTGAGCCCTTTTTCATGACATATCAAATTTTGTGCATCCACGACGATAAGTGCTGTTTTCTCCCTTTGCGCTGGTCATCGTTTACCCCATTTCTTTTACACATACTTTTCGGGAGTTATTTTTTTTCAACCTTTTCTTCCTTAAGCATCTTTTTTGCAATGATAAAGACCACAAATGCGATAATAATGAAATTTACCAGCTCTGCGAGAAAAGCCCCCCAGCTTATCACTATCGGCCCCAGCTCAACTGTTGCAGTTTTCCAGGCCCCTCCAGGAACAAAAGCTGTAATTATCGGCATGATGATGTTGTCCACAAGTGACTTTATAAGAGCCGTGGATGCGATACCCATGATAAAGGCAATTGCAAGCGGAATTACCTTGTATTCATAAAGGAACTCTTTGAATTCACTTAGAAGTCCCATATTTTTCCTCCGTATAAATGAAATAATATAAATTGTCGGGGTAAGTTTTTAAGAAGACAAGAAACATTGATCAGAAATGACTTGTAGGAAACAATGATTACTGGTTGGAAATCCGAATTAAGGCAAAATAAGGGTGAAAATAAGAAATAAAGGTTAGAATTTAGAAATAAAGGTTCGAAATCAGAAATAAAGGTTCGAAATCAGAAATAAAGGTTAGAAATCAGAAATAAAGGTTAGAAAAATCTACCTTATTTTCAGGGAAAAAGTGTCCCTTAAGATAAATAATTATTCCGGGATAAGAGGGATAGTGAAACTGAATTTACTGCCTGCCCCTATCCTGCTTTCCACCCGGACGGTTCCCCCATGCATTTCCACATATTTTTTAACAATCACGAGTCCCAGGCCTGTGCCTGGCTGTTCTCTGGACTCGAACTTGCCGAGCTGAGTAAAAGGTTCAAAAAGTTTTTTCTGGTCGGCTATTGAGATTCCAGGGCCTGAATCCGTAACACTGATAGATATATTCTCCTTTGAAACCCCTGTATCTATTTTTATGAGTCCGTTTTCCGGGGTGAACTTAATGGCATTATCTATGAGGTTATATAAGATCTGCTTGAACTTGGTCCTGTCAGCCCTTATGCTTTTCAGTTCCCCTTCTGTTTTCCATACCATTTTGATATTTCTCTTTAAGGCCAGAGGTGCCAGAGTCACCTTTATTTCCTCAAACATTTTGGGCACGGAGAATTCTTTCGGGTTAAGCTCCATCTTTCCGGTTTCGACCCTGGAGAGGTCAAGGATATCATCAATAAGTTTTAAAAGGTGTTTCCCGCTTATCGAAATGTTGTTAAGGTACTTTGCCTGCCTGTCATTAAGGGGACCAAAAGTTCTCTCCCTCAATACATCTGCAAAACCTATTATTGAATTCAGGGGGGTCCTGAGCTCATGACTCATAGAAGCTAAAAAGTTACTCTTTGCCCGGTTTGCATCTTCAGCCCGCATCCTGGCCTCGATCATCATCTTTTCTGCTTCCTTGTGCCCGGAAATGTCCAGAAACGAGCCCATAATGCAGATAGTTTTTCCAGCCTCATCCACCACAAGGCTTGCTGAAAGGTGGACATGAAACTCGGTGCTGTCTTTTCTCCTGCAAACAAATTCTCCTGCCCAGCTCCCTCTGGAAAATAGCGTATTTATAACACCAGTGGCCTTCACTTCCGAAAACCCTAAATTTCGGACCGATCTTCCGAGGACCTCCTCTTCACTTGAGTAGCCCCAGAGTTTCAGGAAAGCCGAATTAACATAGGTAATATAGCCTTCAGGATTGGCTATGATTATGGCAGTAAGGGAAGAGGCCATGGCAGCGCTCCTGACCTTCATTTCTTCTTCTACTTTTTTACGTTCGGTGATATCTTCCCCTGAACTCAGGGTCCCGGTAATCCTGCCTTCTTCATCCTTTAAGATGCTGTTATACCACTTGATTATCCGTTTTTCGCCACTTTTGGTTATAATAAAATTTTCAAAGTTTTTGACGGGCTCAACGTTTCCGGACATTAACTGCGCATAACTCTTTTTTGTTGCCTGCCCGTACTTCTCAGGTATGAAGGCATCAAACCAGTTTTTGCCGAGAATGTCTTCTTTGGGGAAGCCGAGAAGTTCTGAACCTTTTTTGTTTATAAGTATAACTTTTTGCTCGGCATTAAGAGCCACGATGATTGTCCCTGCAATATCGAGGTAGTTCTGTGCACAGTCCCTTTCATATTTCAGCATTTGCTCGGCTTTTTTCCTTTCTGTAATGTCCCTGACAATTGAAAGTATGGCCGGTTTGCCCCTGTATTCAATGAAACTCATACTCAGCTCTACAGGCGAACATGTACCATTTTTACAGGCAACCTCACTCCCTGTTACTGTATGTCCGTACTGGTAAAGTTCTTTCATATGCTCAATAAACAATTTTGAGGACTCTGAACTAATCATGTCTTTGGATTTTTTTTGAAGTAGTTCCTCCCGGCTATAACCAAGTTTTTCACAGGTAATATGGTTTACTTCCAGGAATCGGCCGCCAGGCTCGTTTATGGTGATTCCGTCATTTGCATTTTCAAATATGACTTTGAATTTTTGTTCCGAATTTTCAAGAGCCAGCTAGGTATCCTTTAGGTGGGTCAGGTCCTCAATCTGAAAAATGAAATGTTGAGGACTATTATCACAATCACTGGCAAGAGTGATTGAAATTCCTATCCAGACTTTCTCTCCGTCTTTTCGGAGACAGAGCTTTTCCTCATAGTGAATTTTTGAACTTCCGTCGGGAATTTCATTAAAGATCCCTGCGTTGAGTTCAGGTCCATTGGTATTTATTACCCTCTTAAAACCAGGCCCGAGTAATTCGGGTTCAGGGTGATCCAGTATTTTGCAAAGCCATGGGTTAACCATGAGGCAAATACCTTCAGCATCCACAATTGCAATGCCTATCCGGATCTGCTCGAAAACCGAATAGATGAGGCGATTCTCGTCTCCTGGAGATCCCTCTATTTTTGTGTGCGGATCTTTGTACTGACCTGAATCTTTTGCCAGAAAACCCATGAATTCACCTTTTTTCAAAAAACTCTGAAAATAAAATTTGATATATAAAATCGGAAAATATAATATAAAAATATATGTACTGTGCAGAAATGGGTACAGACGTAAACTTCTAAGTATGACTTGCCGGTTTCTACAGATCTTATTAATTTTGGCAAGTTCTTAGTTCTTCAATCCATAAATTCCCTGCATGCGGAAAATACGGGTCTGGCATGACCCGTGTCATGTAATTTTTTTAAAAATTATTTGTCAAAAGTTGATCTGTAAAAAGTTAGGCTGTATAAGCTGCCTGATCGCAAAGGATTGATTTTTAAAAGAGAAATGAGAAAAAAGAGGGTGGAGAATAATAAAAGAGAGAGGATAAATATAAAAGAGCGAGGAGATAAAGAAAAATAGGGGTTTTCAAATGGCAGGAACGAAATCAATGGGGCTCTGGGCGGCGGCTTCAATCGGGGTCGGGGCGATGGTGGGAGCAGGCATTTTTTCGATTTTCGGGACAGCTGCCCGGATTTCCGGAAACGCGGTATACATGTCTTTCATCATTGCAGGAGCCGTTGCCCTTTTAAGCACTTATTCCTATGCAAAAATGGGGGTCAGGTACCCTTCAGCAGGTGGGCCGGTGGAGTTTCTCCTGAAAGGGTTCGGAGACGGGATTGTAAGCGGGGGGCTCAACCTCCTGCTCTGGGTGGGCTATGTTTTCGGGCTTGCCCTCTATGCAAAAGGCTTTTCGTACTATGCAGTAACCTTCCTGCCGGCAGGTTCGGCTTCGGTCTGGGACAATGTCTTTGCCACAGCTATTATCCTTGTTTTTACGGTCATTAATTTTGTAGGGGCAAAAGCCGTGGGGAAATCGGAACTTTTTATTGTTTCAATAAAAGTGGGTATCCTTTTACTTTTTGCCATTGCGGGTCTTTTTTATATGGACCCGACAAACCTCTCGGTTTCGGCCTGGCCAGCTCCCAAAAATCTCTTTTTCGGGGCAGGAATGGTTTTCCTTGCGTACCAGGGCTTCGGACTGATAACCAACGCAGCAGAAGATCTGAAAGACCCGGAAAAAAACCTCCCGAGAGCCCTGTACTTAAGTGTAGGGCTGGTCATTATTATCTATGTGCTCGTCAGCCTCGCAGTGATGGGTAACCTCTCAATTCCAGAAATTGAAAGTGCACAGGACTATGCTCTTGCGGCTGCTGCAAAGCCTTTCCTGGGGGACATTGGCTTCAAGATTATGGCTCTGGCTGCCCTTTTTTCTACATCTTCCGCAATCAATGCTACCCTTTACGGAGGAGCAAACGTAAGTTACCTGCTTGCCAGAGAAGGAGAACTGCCCGAATTTTTCGAACGGAAACTCTGGAACAGGGGCACTGAAGGGCTCTTTATCACTTCGGGGCTTGTCATCCTCTGTGCAAACTTTCTCCGGCTTGAAGGAATCGGTATGCTTGCCAGCGCTTCCAGTCTCATAATTTATGTAGCAGTTAACGCTTCCCATCTCCACCTGCTAAAGGAAACCGGGGCAAAATCCTATATAATCTGGGCTTCCCTCCTCAGTAGCTTTATTTTCTTTGTGGTGCTGACATACTATGAATTCGTGCATTCAAAGTCCACCCTGGGACTACTTGCACTCACGATTGTTTCCTGTTTTGCTGCCGAATGGGTTTACAGGAGATATTCCGGCAGAGTGATTAAAGAAAGGACAGGCTAAACCTGAAAAAGAGTAAAATTCACAGTACTTCCAGAGAATTTAAGAAACATCAATATATCAATAATTTTATATAATATTGGATATTATTATATAATTAGGGCATCTGAAAAACACTCTTTTCATACCCCCAACATCTTTTACACCCCCACTCCAAACCACTCCAAACTTTCAGATGCCCATTCCCCCACATTCTTTTCTCATTTCCATACCTTAAAGGTAACTTACCAAAAAGATTATCTCTATAAAAACACAAATCCATTGCATGCCCCTGATTCTTTTTCCTATTAACACAGAAAGGATGTCTCTGGTCCCCGCGACTATGAAGCTATATCTTCTGGAGCTGCATGACCGCCCGGCATTTGCTTCTACCCTCAATGCGCATGTCCCGCAGGAATGGCCCCCTGACCAGATTACTCCTGAAGTAATTGAAGAGTTTATAGGGCGGATTCAGGCAAGAGACCGAAAAATCTGGACCTTCTACTGGCTCCTGAGTCAGAAAGGATCGGAACTGCCTGTACTGATCGGAAATGGGGGATTTCTTGTTCATGAGAATGGGATCCTTGAGATAGGGTATTCCATGCTTTTTGACTACCAGAACAAAGGATATGCAACAGAAGCTGTCCGATCGATGTTGCAGTGGGCTTTTTCCAGCCTCAAAATAAATTGTATCATAGCTCATACGTATCCCCACCTGAAGGCTTCGATCCGTGTGCTGGAAAAGAATGGTTTTCTTTTTAAAGGAGCTGGGCCTGAAGAAGGAATAATAACTTATGAACTTCAAAGAGAAAACGGAAGTCCCTGATCCCTGTTAGAAGTCTTTTTATGAGGTTGCTGCAACATCATACTATTTGCAGAATGTATTATGATTAGATGTATATTAGATGTACATTAGAGGTACATTAGAGGTACATTAGAGGTACATTAGAGGTACAGCATTTCAGGACGCTGTTAAGTTATTGAAATAATTTGAGTACCTCCAGAAAATGCTAAAAAATCGCAGTATAACCCCAATTTTATATATTTATGGGTATTATATGGATGTAGGGCATCTGAAAAACTTTTTTCAAACCCCCCACTTTCCTATCCCCCAATTCCCACCTCAGTAAAAGCCAGATGCCCTCCACCCCTTTAAAAGAGGTATACTTTTAACAGTACCATTTTACACTACTTTTGTAATTATCTATTTGCAGCACCATTTTACACTACTAAGCACCATTTTACACTACTATAAAATGGCATACTACCATACATGTCAGATTTCAGTTGTATTTTCCCGTACCTCTGCGTGGCTGGAGTCGGTTGCCTTCGATTAAATCAAAGTGCAATTTTCAACGGGCTGGAAAATAGAGGACAAAATATCAACCCTTAAGCAGTGGATAGCTAATTGTTAAAAGTGGATAGCTAATTGTCAAATATACTATTAGCAGAACTCAAAAGTGGATATAGCAGGCAAGGGAATACAATTGATATGTAAACAGAGGGATAAATAAATAGAATAATAGTAATACAAATAATCAACAAATGTAATCGGAATTTCCGGAAAATACCTATAAGGAGACGATAATTTGTCAGAAAACCCATTGCAGGTCATAATGGATAAAGATCCCGAATTTTTCAAGCTTCTCGAAAGTACGCGCGGACTTGCATTTTCAGAAGGCGGAATGCCCATGAAATACAAGCTTCTTATTGCAATGGCGCTTGATGCAGCCAACGGTGCAGTGGACGGCGTTAAGAACCTTGCAATCCAGGCAATGCAGGCAGGGGCTACAAAAGAAGAGGTTCTGGAAGCAATAAGAATAACTCAGTATATTTTTGGGGTCGGAAGCGTTTACACGGCTGCAAGAGCCCTGAATGACGTGTTATAATTAATCTGTTAGGGTTTCGGGCAGGTACGGAATTTGCGTGTACTGCCCGGATTTTTTCTCATCCTTACAATACTGCCAGAAATGGAGTAAAACAAGATTATTTCATTATTTTTATATGTAATGAAGGACTAAATACTATAGGGCATCTGAGAAAACTCTTTTTTTCAGTATAATATCCCAAATTCATATCCATCTAAACTCAATCCCAAATATCAGGTGCCCCATATCCCATTAACAGGTTTTTTTATCTTTAGGATTTCATTTTTCTTCGTTTTACCGGGTGGCAAATAACCATCAACAGTTATTGATTTTTAAATTGCCGATCTATTCCTTAAAGGTGTGGCTTCATGATTTATGGAAATGATTTTATACCAAAAACCCAATGACTGATTAGTCAATCTTTTAAGTTGAGAGCACAAATATGGACCAGCAGGTTAAGGATAAAAAAACAGCAATTATGGACGTGGCCCTGAAGCTCTTTACGGAAAGAGGCTTCCACGGCACATCCACCGCGCAAATTTCAAAAGACGCGGGGGTAGCTACAGGGACCCTTTTCAACTACTTCCCTACCAAGGAAGACCTGATAAATAGCCTTTATTTTGAGGTAAAGGGCAGGTTAAGCCGCAGTATAAAAGCAGGCATTGATGAGGAAGTTTCCATCAGGGACAAACTTAGACGGTTGTGGTCAAACTTTATTATGTGGGGTGTAAACAATCCCGAAGAATACCTGTTTGTCGAGCAGTTCTGTTCATCGCCTTACATCACGAAAATAACCCGGGAAGAAGTGATGAAGGAGTATATTTTCCTCTCTGAGCTCGTGCAGGAAGGAGTCACCAGTGGAGTTCTTAAGGATTATACGCCGGAATTGACCATGAAGGTTTTTTTCCACGGTACGAAGGCGGTGGTGAGCTTGATCCTGGATTCAAATGTCTCTCTGGATACTGAGGAACTTATTGAGAATGGGTTTAGGATTATCTGGAATGGTTTGACCGACGAATAATTTTTTTTCAATCTCTTATGGGGTGCTCAGTCACTCTAAAATTCCACTCTCAGAACTGAACCGAAAAACAAAAAATCAGTCTGACAAAAAGAGTGATCAGTCAATCAAAATTTGATCAAAATCAACCAGGAATCAGGAGAATTAAAAATGCTGTACAGGAAAATGCCCAAAAACGGAGACGAACTCTCAATACTTGGATTCGGGTGCATGCGCCTTCCCGTAGTAGAAGACGGGACGATCGATGAGGAAAGAGCCCGAAAGCAGGTCCGCTACGCAATCGATCACGGAGTAAATTATGTTGACACGGCCTGGCCCTATCATATGGGGGAAAGCGAGCCGTTTTTAGGGCGCACACTTGCTGACGGATACCGGGAAAAGGTCAAACTTGCAACAAAACTCCCATCCTGGCTTGTGGAGAGCCGCGAGGATATGGATAAATTCCTGAATGCTCAGCTTGAGAGACTTAAAACGGATCACATTGATTATTACCTGGTTCACGGCCTTGCAGGAAAACTATGGGACAAGCTGGAAACGCTCGGTGTAATAGATTTTCTTGACAGAGCCAGAGCTGATGGCCGTATCATCAACGCCGGTTTTTCCTTTCACGGTTCGAGAGAAGACTTCAGGAGAATAGTGGATGCCTATGACTGGGACTTCTGCCAGATCCAGTACAATTTCCTGGACGAAAAGAACCAGGCAGGTACTGAAGGACTTGAATATGCAGCTTCGAAGGGCCTTGGAGTTATCATTATGGAACCCCTGCGTGGAGGAAAACTCGCCAGCCCCTTGCCTCCTGCTGTGGAAGATCTCTGGAATGAGGCCCCGGTAAAACGGACAGCTGCAGAATGGGCTCTTCGCTGGGTCTGGAACCACCCTGAATTAACGGTTATCCTCTCAGGGATGAATGAAGAAACCCACATTGAAGAGAACCTTGCGGTAGCAGACAAGGCATACCCAAATTCTCTGACTGAAGCTGAACTGCAGCTAGTAAAGAAAGTAGAGCAGAAGTACCGTGAACTCATGAAAGCAGGCTGCACAGGCTGCCGCTATTGTATGCCCTGCCCGGAAGGAGTGAATATTCCTGCCTGTTTCGATGCATACAACAACCTGTACATGTTCGGCAATGCAGACGAGGCAAAGTTCATGTATGCAGTAGGGTTGAGTGGTGCTCTATCCGGCGGAAAGCCCGGATTCGCTTCCCAGTGCGTGCAATGCGGACAGTGCCTTGAAAAATGTCCTCAGCACCTTGATATACCAACGATTCTTGAATCTGTGGTGGAGGAACTTGAAGGGCCTGACCTGGAGATGAGAGTTGCCATGGCAAAACAGATGTTTAAACTCACTTAAAGGCTAGATGGTTTAAAGTATCCGAAAAGAACTGGAACGAACAGAAGTGGAGGTATTCTTTAAGAAAAGATTGACCAATTACATCTTCACTTCTAATCATTTTCCTCGATTTCAGTTAATTATATCATTTCCTCGATTAATAGAAGTCAGTTACTGGATCGATAATAGCCGGATTAAGAATATAGTATGAAGAGAGGTACCCAGAATGAGCCTTATTTCTTTTGATGCTGGAAAATGCACAGCCTGCGGAATCTGCTCCATGATCTGCCCGGAAAACATAATTATGCCCGGAGAAAGCGGAGTTCCTTCTGTACCTGCCGAATATGAAGCCTTCTGTGCACACTGCGGACACTGTGAAGCTGTCTGTCCAGGCAGTGCAATCACTTCAAGTTATCAGGCTTTCCCTCCTGAAGATGATACTGCCGATACCGGACAGGTCAGCCCTGATGTGCTCACAAAGTACGTTCAGAGCAGGCGTTCGATAAGGGTTTTCAAAGATATGCCTGTTGAAAAAGAGAAAATCGAAGCCATCTTCGAAGCCGTCCGCTTTGCTCCTTCGGGCATGAATATGCAGCCCGTTAAGTGGCTTGTAATAACCGATGCAGCAGAAATCAACAAGCTTGCAAAGCTTACTATCGACTGGATGCGGATGATGGCCGAAACAGGTACAGACCATCCTCTGAAGCCTTTCTTCCCGGCTCTTGTTGCTCTGGCAGATGCGGGCCTTGAACCTATCTGCAGAAATGCCCCGGGCCTTGTGTACGCTTACTCCGAAAACGCCTTCGGATTCACTGATAGCATTATCGCCCTGACAACCTTTGACCTGATGGCTCCCTCTTTTGACCTGGGCACCTGCTGGGCAGGACTTTTGCATCTTGCTGCTGTGGAATCCCAGCCCTTAAAAGAAGCCCTTGGAATTCCCAAAGGATATATATTGCAGTATCCTATGCTTTTCGGATACCCGAAATATAAGTACAAAAAGATCCCGGGAAGGAAAACAGCAGATATTATCTGGAAATAACTATCTGGAAATAACTATCTGGAAATAACTATCTGGAAATAACTATCTGGAAATAACTATCTGGAAATAATCTGCACCCGCAAGTTGAAACTCTAATTTCTAAAAGCATTAACTAAAAACCTCAGGTATTTCTTTATCCGAGGTCAATATAATTTTTGGATTAATTATTTCTGTTTTTTCGGGAATTCAGGGTGGAAACCCTTAAAAATCAAAGGAAACAACTTAAAACAGAAGGTAATGGAAATGCTGTACAGAGAAATGCCGGAGAATGGAGACGAACTTTCGATACTCGGGTTCGGATGCATGCGTCTTCCTCTCAAAGAAGGAAAAATAGACGAAGAAAGAGCCAGACAGCAGGTGCGCTATGCAATCGACAACGGAGTAAACTACATAGACACAGCATGGCCGTACCACCTGGGGGAAAGTGAGCCTTTCGTGGGGAGAGCTCTTGCTGACGGCTACCGGGAAAAGGTCAAACTCGCAACAAAACTTCCCTCCTGGACCGTGAAAAGCCACGAAGATATGGACAGGATACTCAATGCCCAGCTTGAGAGGCTCGGGACAGACCATATCGATTATTACCTTGTGCACGGGCTTGTGGGGGCTTTGTGGGACAAAATGGAAAAGCTCGATGTTTTGAGTTTCCTTGATAAAGCCAAAGCTGACGGGCGAATTATAAACGCAGGTTTTTCCTTCCACGGATCAGTTGATGATTTCAGGCGGATTGTGGACGCATATCCCTGGACTTTCTGCCAGATCCAGTATAATTTCCTGGATGAAAAAAATCAGGCAGGTACTGAAGGACTTGAATATGCAGCTTCAAAGGGGCTGGGCGTAATTGTAATGGAGCCCCTGCGTGGGGGTAAGCTGACAAATCCCATACCTCTGGCAGTACAGGATCTCTGGGACGAAGCATCCGTAAAACGCACACCAGCAGAATGGTCGCTTCGCTGGATCTGGAACCATCCCGAAGTTACGGTTGTGCTTTCAGGCATGAACGAAGAGTCTCATCTCGAAGAAAACCTGAAAATTGCAGATGAAGCCTATCCGGATTTCCTGACAGAGGACGAACTTCAGCTCGTAAAAAGAGTGGAACAGAAATACAGGGAACTCATGAAAACGGGTTGCACGGGCTGCAGGTACTGCACACCCTGTCCTTCAGGAGTGGACATTCCTGCCTGTTTTGAAATTTACGATAACTTTTACCTTTCAGGGAATGAAAAAGAAGCAAAACTCATGTATGCAGCAAAACCCGGGGGAATAATAAGAGGCGACGTTCCGGGATATGCTTCCCAATGCGTGCAGTGCGGACAGTGCGTTGAAAAATGCCCGCAGCATCTGGATATATCATCCCTGCTCAAAGCCGTTACAGAAGAATTTGAGGGAAAAGACTTCAAGGGATGGAGAGTTATGGCGAAAAAGGCGTTTGGAAAGGAGTAACGGTTATATTGCCATAATAATTAACGAACTTTTGATGTAAATCCATAAATAAAAATCGATACAGATGGATGATTGGAGTAATAAATTAAATATTAGCAGATTTCTGTACCTGATGTAAATATGAGCTTTTGCCATTTTCTTTAAAATTACTTTAAAAGCTAAAAAAGATCTATAAATGCTTATTTACCTTAAAAATTCCATCTAGAGTCTTTAAAAAAAACACTACTCCAAGAATTGTTGTGTATAATTGCACTAAAATATATACTAAATAAGACTTTTAGTAAAACATTCATAATATTATTTTAATTTTAACTTACAAATTGATAAGTATATTATTTTTCAGAATATATTAAAACTCTATAAGCCAATTATTCAAGTATTTAATAAATAAAATAAGAGTTAACCAGAAAAAATGGAATAATATATATTTATATTGACTATAAGTTGATTAAACATACATTTTTGACAAAATAAGACTTAAAATTGAATATTATTGAAAAATAAGTAATTTTAACGAAAATGGCAAAAGTTCATCTGTATAGATAAAATTTTATCCTCTGAGTGTCTTATATAATATATCTACAAAGTTGGGGAGTCAACTATCAAAATTTATCTTTACATCGGATTTAGAAAGAATACATTCTGAATTTTTCACCCATTTATTAAAATGAAAAAATGAGATGAAGACCTTATCCTTGAGTACAGGATGTTAACAAATTCAGGAAACGCCCGCTGGATCAATAAGAGAATTCTAATACTGCCTGAAAAGGATGGGATTATCATGAGCTATTCAAGTACAGTTTTTGATATTAATAACAGAATAAAGTCAAAGGGATCAATCAGGCACAAGCTGGCGATCGAGGAAGTATTACTCGAGATTTCCAACATGTTCATCGTTCCTGTCAACCTTGAAAGAGATATAAATGTTGCACTCGAAAAGATTGGTCTTCTCTGTGGGGCTGGCAGGAGTTACATCTTCCTTGTTCGAGAAAATGGAACCACAGTGGACAACACGCATGAATGGTGTGCTGAAGGGGTGGAGCCTCAGAAAAACAACCTTCAAAATATTCCTTGCGATGTATTTCCCAGATGGTCGGAAAAACTGTATAATGATGGAATAATCCACATAACCAATGTTTCGGCTCTGCCTCCAGAAGCAGCAGTAGAGAAAGAGATGCTTGGAAGTCAGGGAATCAAATCTCTTATTGTTTTACCTCTATATGTAAGTGGAAAGCTTGCAGGCTTCATGGGAATGGACAATGTGATTAATACCGGGAGCTGGGGAAAAGACGATGTATCAATACTCAGAATAGCTGTAAACCTGATAGGTATGGGGATACAGCGCAAGAGGGCTGAAAAAGCAATACACGTTGGGGAAGAAATCTACAGGTCCATGTTTCAGAATGCTGCCAACCTGATTACTCTGGTGGACAAAAAAGGGATTATTGTTGACTGCAATTCCCGGGTAGAAGAGCTTCTGGGCTACAGGCAGGATGAGCTCATAGGACAGCCCATAAACAGCGTCATATTTTCAGATTACCTGAAAAAGCTTCAGGAATCTTTAGAAGAGATAGAAAACAGGGGTTTTTCCTTCAACAAAGAGTACAGGATGGTTCAAAAAAACGGGAAGCCTGTTGATGTCAATGTCAATTCCTCGGGCTTAAAAGATGAAAATGGGAACCATGTTCAGACTATTTACATAATAGAAGACATTACTGAACGCAAAAAAACAGAGAAGATGTTAAAGGAAAGTGAAAACAGATACCGCTCTCTGTTTCAAAATAACGGTGCTGTAACACTGCTGATCGATCCGGATACGGGAGATATACTTGATGCAAACCCGGCTGCCTGTTCTTACTACGGATACGCCAGCGAGAAAATGCTTAGCCTGAATATTGCCGATATCAGTATACTTCCAAAAAAACAAATATCTGAAGAATTGGAACAGGCAAAGTCAAAGGACATAAATCATTTCTTTTTTACTCATCGCTTAGCAAACGGAGTGTTACGTGATGTTGAGAAATACAGTTATCCTATTTTGATAGATGGGAAAAAACTCCTGTATACAACCATTTCGGATATATCAGATAATAAAAAAATGCAGAATGAGCTTGTTAGAGCTAAAATGGAAGCTGAAGTTGCTAATCAAACAAAAAGCGAATTTCTGGCCAACATGAGCCACGAACTGAGGACACCCCTGAATTCTATCATAGGTTTCTCAGATATGTTGCTTACTCAAAACTTCGGCCCGCTTAACGAAAAGCAACTGAGATATGTTAACAATATCTCCGTGAGCGGAGGCCATCTCCTGAAGTTGATCAATGATGTACTGGACCTCTCAAAGGTTGAAGCCGGGAAGATGGAACTTAACGTAGAGAAGTTTTCCATCTCCAGTTCAGTCTCTGAAGTTAAGACTTTATTGACACCTCTGGCATCAAAGAAAAGTATCCAGATCCTGAGCATGGTTGATGAAAAGCTAACGACCATAAGGGTTGATAGAACGAAGTTCAAGCAGATCTTATACAACCTGGTGGATAATGCTATCAAGTTCACACCCACAGGTGGGCACGTTATTGTTGATGCCAGGGTTTGGGAAGATGGAGCAAAAATTACTATCAAAGATACAGGCGTTGGAATCTCCAAAGAGGAAACCCGGAAGGTCTTTCAGCCATTTACACAGCTTGAGAACTCTGAACTCGGAAAACATGTTGGGACGGGACTTGGACTTTCTCTTGTCAAGAAATTTGTGGAGATGCATGCAGGTCGAATCTGGGTTGAAAGCGAGTTTGGAGAAGGCAGCAAATTCATTTTTACCATCCCCCTCAACTCAAATAATTAATCAAAGGATAGATTTTCTGTCCTGCTGAGTTTTTATGAATGTTTTTTTCGGTTCTATTTTGTTTTATTCACCATTTACGGTTTCAGGCCTTTTTTCCTATCGAAAAAGCTTTTCCAAGGTTACATCCTATGCCGTAATAGCTTCTATTTCCTGTCCCGTATATAAGAGGCCTGATTTTCTCAATATCGGGATTTCCGTTTTCATCAAGCACGGATTCTTCTGCCTTGATGTCCATAATCTCTCCTACAAACAAAGTATGAAGCCCTATCTCAAGGCTGTGGAGAAGTTTACACTCGAGGATAACCGGAAATTCTGCTATATAAGGAGCAGGTACAAGTTCACTCCTTATTGGGGTCAGACAGGCTGCTTCAAACTTATTCTCATCTCTTCCGCTTGTGATGCCGAAGTAATCAGCTTCCTTTATATTATCCTCTGATGGGATGTTTACAGTAAACGCCTTATTTTCCATAATACCGGCATAGCTGTAAGTTGCTTTTCTTAAGGACACGCTGATACATGGAGGGTTCGAACAGCAGATCCCTGCCCAGGCTACAGTCATCGCATTTGGCTTTTCATTCATGTCGTAGGTGCCGACAACCCAGGCAGGTGTCGGAAATGCGAGTGTCTTTGCTCCGATTGATTGTTTCATGGCTAAATCTTCTTTTCGATAATACAAAAAGGTTTTTTGAGCTGGACTGAAAGGCATCCGTTTTGCTCTTTTTTCCGGTTATTCTTCCGATCTCTTTTGTTATCAATAACAGTCAATAATGGCAATCAGTTTATTTAACCGGTTTATTTAGCGGCAAATATATATATTGCCGACAATATAATCTGTGGTGCATATTTGAAAGAAACACGTCATTCAAATTCAAAACTAGAGGGGGATTTCCTGTTTTGCTTAGGATTGGTGAACATTCATTTTTCCAGTGAACATCGATTCTTCATCCTGGAGAAAACCGGGGGAGATAAGAGTACAGGTGAATACAAATTTGAAGCTGCTGCAAATTGTCATTTGAAGTATTTGCCACTGCTGCAATAAAATACCGTTGTAAAGATTTCTCTTAATCAGGGTAGATTAAGGCTGAATAAGTAAAAAAAAGTAGCATATTAAAGGGGGTATCAAACTGACGAAGAAACATATTCTTGGTGGTCTGTTAATGGGGTCAGCCGCCGGAGTTGCTGCGGGTGTGGTTGCCGGAGTTACGATGAAGTATACTTATGATAAATATATTCAGGAGCAGCTGCATAAACAATTAAAATCCATTTTCTATGAAGTCTCCAGAAGACATCAGAAATGCCTCATAATATAATAATAAGTATTCCGAAAGAAACACTCTATTCAAATTCAAAACTAACTGGAATATTCTGTCCTGTTCTGGATTGATAAACACGGCTTTGTCCGGTGAACATCTATTTTCCGGTTAGGACAAAACCAGGGGGAAATAAGAATGCCAAGTTTGAAGGGTTGTTGCAAATTGTCATTAGGAGCAATTGCCATTGCTGCAATAATATATACAATTACAAAGGCTCCTCTAAAGGGTAGGGGTAAGATTAAGGTTGAATAAGTAAAAAAAGTAGCATATTAAAGGGGGTATAAAACTGACGAGGAAACATATACTTGGTGGTCTATTAATGGGGTCAGCTGCCGGGGCTGCTGCGGGTGTGGTTGCCGGAGTTGCTGCGGGTGTGGTTGCCGGAGTTACGATGAAGTATACTTACGATAAGTATATTCAGGAGCAACAAGTGCACAAAAAACTCAAATCCATTCCCATAAAAGTGTTTAAACGCGGCCCGTTTCCTGTTACAGTGAAGTCTGTTTATCCGGATCGTCAAACCTTTTCTCATAACCTGAAATCCCCGATCTGGATCGAATTCGATGCACCTATAGACAGTTCTACTGTCACGAAAGATACGGTAATAGTCAAAAGCTCAGTGTCCGACGAGCCTGTAGAAGGTTTCCTTGATGCAGGTAATAGGATTCTGATGTTCCGGCCGTATGGGAAATATCCTGTAGAAAATGGTGGAGCCAAAGTCTCTATTACATTGATAGGAACCGATACCGGATCGGGAGCTATCACCGATACAAAAGGTGTTCTCCTTGATGGAGATAAGGACGGAAAAGCCGGTGGAGATTTCGAATACAAGTTCAGTATTATGAGGTGACAAAACATCCTCTGAAAAACTCTTCTAACTTTTTTTAGTTTTTCTTTACATTCTTCTTTTTAGTTCTTCTTTTTAGTTCTTCTTTTTAGTTCTTCTTTTTAGTTCTTCTTTTTAGTTCTTTTTTAGTTCTTCTTTTTAGTTCTTCTTTTAGTGTAATAATTCAGGATATATCCATAAAACCTGTGAACGCCAGCTACAGAATAGAGATATTTTATGTCTCCTCTTCAAATTGAGTTGAAAGTCAGAGCTTTCCATTCAATTTGAAAAATATACATAATTTACAAAAATTTTCCTAAATGCCTGTGCAGTTAACAGTTTTTTATAAAAGCTAACTATTTAAATAGTTAGTCAGTTTCTTATTTAGATAAAAAGAGCAGGCAGGTTACAGGCATCTATATCTAATTTTATATCCGAAATAGAGGTTTGAAGTTCTGCTGACATTCTTTTTAGATTCACAATCACACTATCCAGTATAATTAAAAGAGGCTCAAACCTTGGAATTACAATTCAAACTCAAAGCTTATTTTAAAACAGGTGCAGACCCTGCTCCCGCAAAGGAGGCTGTGACTGCACTTTTTGAAGAGGCAAACAATACTCTTCTTACCAGAGGGGCACCTGAAGGGCAGGGAGCAAAAATTACTGAATGGAAGCTCGGGGAAGACAGGATAGAGCTTGTGCTCGAATCCGGAAGGTATGTCAGAGTGCATGATGCCGTTCTGAGGCTGAAGAAAGTGCTGGTCGAGGCGCTTGGAAAGAGGTACAGGATAGGGATCAGGGGGATTGAGGTCGAGTCTTTTATCATTCAGGTGCCGGCTGAGCGGGAACTCAGGATGCTGAAGGTCCCCTATATTAAGAGCATGGAAAATATCGAAGGCGGGATCGTACTCGAGCTTGAAGTAGGGGAGGCTGAGATGAAGAACAGGGTTCCGGACCGAATCCTGACCCTGCTCGAGGAAAAAATCGACGCTGCCCGGTACGGAGCAAAGGCTGAGCACTGGAACCTGATCTGGCAGAGAGAGCCTATGGAGCACCCCTTCAAGGAAGACCCGACTCAGGCGATGATGAAGGAAGGCTGGCTCAAGAGAGGAGCAAGCCGCGGGCAGTGGATCCATGGGCCTCAGTCCACAAAAGTGTTCCGGACCTTCGAAAAGATAGTTTTTGAAGAACTCCTTGAGCCCCTGGGGTACAGGGAAATGATTTTTCCGAAACTGGTTCCCTGGGAAGTCTGGATGAAGTCCGGGCATGCCAAGGGTGTCTACCCTGAGATCTATTATGTCTGCCCTCCGAAGACAAGGGACCCTGAGTACTGGGAAGATGTCGCAGACTACTATAAGGTCACCCATGAGGTCCCGACAAAGCTCATTAAAGATAAGATCGGGGAACCCATAGGCGGCATGTGTTACGCTCAGTGCCCTCCTTTCTGGATGTATGTTACAGGCGAAACTCTTCCTAATGACGGGATTCCTGTAAAAGTCTTTGACAGGTCGGGGACCTCGCACAGGTACGAAAGCGGTGGGATCCACGGGATTGAAAGGGTAGATGAATTCCACAGGATAGAAATCGTCTGGATCGGGACAAAGGAAAAGGTAATAAAGTGCGCAGAAGAGCTGCATGAGCGCTACATGCACATCTTCAATGAGATCCTGGATATCGAATGGAGAAAAGCAAAGGTTACCCCCTGGTTCATGGCACAGGAAGGGCTGCTCGGGCTTGCCGAAGGGAACGTTGTAGGAACGACTGACTATGAAGCCTGCCTGCCTTACCGCGGGGAGAACGGCGAATGGCTCGAGTTCCAGAACGTAAGCATCAACGGGGACAAGTATCCCAAAGGCTTCAATGTAAAGCTGCAGTCCGGAGAAGAACTCTGGTCCGGGTGCTCGGGTGTAGGGCTTGAAAGGTGGGCTGCGGTTTTCCTGGCCCAGAAAGGGCTTGACCCTGAGAGCTGGCCTGAAGAGTTCAGGAAGAGAGTAGGTGAGCTGCCGGAAGGCATCCGCTTCCTCTAAACTTTTTTTTCTTTCCCCCCGGATGCAAATAACAGGACAGAAAGCGTTTCTGACCGATTTATTTATATATGGAAATGATATGTATAGTGAGCCATTAACTAGTTAGTATCCGTTAATTTCTGAGGATTTCTGGCCGATTTCCGGTCACACTTTTGACTATAAGGAGCCTGTGGCTGTCGGCAGATGGGATGGGGCCCGAGTCCGGAAACGCCAAGAGGCTCAGAGATTTTTGATATATGCAAAGACAAGGTACTGAAAGAGCAAACCTGCGGCAGTGTAAAACCTGTGCAGAAACGCCTGAAAACCTTTCACATTCATTGATTATGGAAAAGCTCACTTGAGCATCCGGAAGACAAAAACCTGAGATTGCCTGAGGGCATCAGGACAAAATCAAACTACACATAAAGAGTATACTTCGGAGGAATTACGTGGCAAGAAAGAAAGTACAAAGAAAGCTTGACGGATGGAAATCCAAGGAATGGTACAATATTGAAGCCCCGGTTTACTTAAACAGGGCTATTGTCGGAAACACAATGGCAGGAGATCCTTCTCTGCTCTTAGGCCGCAATGTTGAGACTACAGTTGGGGAACTCACCAACGACATGAGCAAAAACAACACAAAGGTCATCCTCAGGATCAACAACGTCGTCGGAGACATTGCAACTACCGACCTCATGGGCCACGAACTCACAACCGACTACATCCGCTCAATCGTTAAGAGGCAGACTTCCAGGATCGACGCCAATGTCGATGTCAAAACCAAAGACGGCTACGTTATCCGCGTAAAGCCAACCTGCTTCACCATCAAGAGAGCACGCTCAAGCCAGATTAAAGCCATCAGGGAAATGATGGTCGAGATCGTCAAAAAGCGAGCCTCAGAATCCGATTTCGAGACCTTCATGCAGGAAGCAATCCTTGGCAGGCTCTCAGCAACCATTTACAGGCAGGCCAAGTTCATCTACCCTCTCCGCAGAGTAGAGATCAGAAAGACCGAAGTCGAAAAAATGCCCGCAGCAGCTGCACCTGCACCTGCAGCAGCATAATTATTTTCAAAAGATATCTCTGCCGCAATTGCGGCAGAGCCTTTTTTGACCTTACAAATACTTTTTTTGTGATCTGATAAATACTTTTTTTATGACTTTCATACTGATGAAGGTACCATTGAGTTAGCCTTTAAAATAGCTATTAAAGGATGATTAACGAGGCATCGAAATCCTCTCAGGTCTTTGTCCTCCCAGGTTTTTGAAAACATTAATAATGTAATTGTGGGCGGCCAGAATTTTTCACTTCATACCGGAGTTTATACTTTATGATTAAAAGTGATATCATTCGGCTTATTTTTCATAGGGTCTAACGAATTTTAATTATTTGTCACCAAATCTTACTCATAT
>NZ_JJQL01000068.1:0-28812 GCF_000979975.1 Methanosarcina sp. 1.H.A.2.2 | reverse complement strand
ATCCCAAGTTGAAGTCGTCAACTTAATTAATTTTTTGTTAGACTGTAAATAATCATAGCCAAGAGCCTTTCTTTTTTAAGATCTTAGAAACTCCGGTCATAACAAAGAGAGCTTCGACTTTTCTCTTTAGCCCGGGAAAAATAACGTAAACCACAAACAATTTTTTATATTTCAAAATCCGATTTATCCACCATGGCTACCTTCTGGTCGGTATCCCACACCCTTGGAACAAAAGAGAAGGTTTTTTCCTGGCGGATAGATAGCCGAGGAAATATTTTTATAAAAAGGAAGTTCAGGAACGGCTGTTTCCCCAGGATCGATAAAATTAGTTGCAGTCACCTGGACAAACTTCAGGGGTTTATGCAGGACAGGGAATGGAAATACCTGGCAAACGACGCCGCAAAGCTGTATATGGGGACTGAAAAGGACGGTATAGGCAAATTCCTGTACAGGCTCAGGCCAGAGGTTCCGTATGCCCAGCTCTCAAGCCAGTTAGCAGCTATTTTTTATCACTCTGAAGTCTGGGAATGGAACGAGCAAAAAAGGGGCATGAAGTTTCTGCTGCTCCCCGGAAACTGGCAGGAGAAGACAGCGCATTATTACAGGAATTCGCTGGCTCTGAAAAATGAAGGCACTTTTATAGATGAATTTTCAGAAAGTGGTGCGAAAGTAGAACAGGGACAGGAACAGGAAGAATTGCAAGAAACATCGAACGAATCACTGCCAGAAGAAGCAGTCCCTAAAATAGAGCAGACAAAACTTTCGACCTTTTTCGGATTTTAAGGAAAAAATAGGAAAGAAATGATCGAAGAATGTGGCTTTTAAACTATTCTGGAAGCCCGGATTCAGGCAGTTTCAATTTCCATTTCGATGCCGCCAAACTTCTTTGCGACAAAATTATAAATGACGCCAATAAGAAACCCTCCTATTCCTCCCGCAATTCCATAAAAGAGAACAACACCTATAATCACAAGTATACTTTCAGTAAGACCAATAGGTCCCTCTGCGCTCATCATAAGAAGAATGAACGGCGAAAAAACAACTGCAAGAATCAGATACATAAGACCGAAAACTTTTGCCATAGATGTACTATTTAAAGATTTGATACGCACCATCCAGGATCACCTACTTAATTATTTAATATAGTTTTTCTTCTATAAAGGCTTATTCTGTTAGATGGCTGAAACAGGCGGCTTTTTTCAGGGATCAGGCTACAGGAAAGTCTCAACAGAGAAAGCCAGAAAAGCCAGAAAAACCAGAAAAGCCAGAAAAACCAGAAAAGCCAGAAAAGCCAGAAAAGCCAGAAAAATCAGTAGAGTAGAAAAAGGCAGATAGAAGAAGAAATTGCCATTAAAAACCCTTAACCATCAATTCAATGGTACATACGAGTTAAAGGCTCGATTGTTATAACTACAAGGGTTAGTTTTTCGTAATCTACTCTATAAAGAAGCCTTAGATGCCTGGACCGAAACCGGAATAAATTTTCCTGGCTTTCGATTATTCTTTTTGCGCCCAGGGGAACGGGATCAAAAGCAAGCTCTTCAAGGGTTTCCCTGACCCTGGAGTGCGTACTCTCATCTGCCTTCATCATAAAATCCTGTGCCGGGATATCAAAAAAAACTTCGAACATTTCAGATCCTCGTTTTTTCAAGCTTCTTTAACGGTACAAGTCTTCCTCTTGCCTCATTTTCAAAACTTCTGAAAACAAGCTCTTTTTCTTCTGCGGTGAGCAGGGCATCTATATCGACCATATGCTCCTTAATTTCTGCAAGCTGTTTCTTTATGAAATTAAGCTCTTCAAAGATTTTTCTATCGATTTTTTCCCCGGTCATCAGAACCACTGCCTTTGGTTATATAGCTTGTAAACCGTTATCCACTATTCAATGTTTGGAAGCAGCATCAAAGAGTTATCTCATAATATAGAGCGTCTCCTGACAAAGAGTTATCTTCTTACTTCCTCATCAAAGTATCGTGAAATCAAACTCTCTGGAAAACTTTAAATTCAGGATATCCAGATTATTCAGAGTGTCCAGATTATATTGATTGAACTTTTAGATTTCAATTTAAAAAATCGAATACAAAAAACCTGGCAAACTCAAAAGGTAAATATTATAAGAATAACAAAATTGTACATAAAACCTGGAGATCTGTAAAGGGGCAGGAGAAAAAAATGGTAACTGGAAACCTCGGGTTTTTCATCTATGTATTCTCATCCATCTTTGTGGTTGTAAGCCCTATCAGCGGAGTTGTAACTTTTATCTCCCTGACGAGCAAGATGACCCGCAAGGAAAAAAATGAAATCGCAAAAAAAGCAGTGGTGCTCGCGTGCGTAATCGCCCTATTTTTTGCAATTACCGGAAGCGTGATACTTAAATTATTCAGCATCAGTGTGGACTCACTTAGGGTTGCGGGAGGACTCCTGCTTTTCAGTATAGCATTTGACATGATGCATGCAAAGGTCTCAAGGGAGAGCATTACTGAAGAAGAAATTACTCAGTCCCAGGAACGGGAAGATATCTGGGTATTTCCGATCGGCCTTCCGCTCCTGACAGGTCCGGGTACTATCAGCACAGTAATTGTCCTTATGGGAGTGGCAGATGGCGTTCAACAAAAAGCAATCGTTCTCATATCTATTATATTTGCATTCATAATCTGCCTGATTGTCTTCCTTTTCTCGAGGAGGCTCCACAAGTTTATAGGATATAATGGAATGCTGGTCTTTACAAGGCTCATGGGGCTTTTGCTTGCGGCTCTTGCAGTGGACCTGACTGCCACGGGAATAATAAACATATTCGGGCCAGTAATTTGAAACCTTCAGGTTTGAGAGTTCAAAACTCTTGAACCTTCAAAATTCTAACACATGCCGGGTTATCAGACAGGATTATCAGACAGGGTTGGTTAACCCTGTTTTCCGTTATACTGCCTATTCACGTACTCGATCAGTTTACTGCCTGTGAGCCTTTCGCTTGAGGGGCCTATGCGGATATAGAACTCTTCGTCATTTTTATCAGGATTGAGGAAAACAGCCTTATCACTTTTTCTGCAGTCGATTTCCAGGATGTTTTTACCGCTTACAGGCACAAGGGCGTACTCTATCATGGGAGCGTAGTTAAGGCCGATATGCTGCTTTATGAGCTGTTTGAAATGCAGGAGGAACTTATCCTCATTCGGAAAGCCGTCGTTTTTGATTCCCAGAACCTCCCCGCTGTTGGAGACGCCAACAAGAAGTATTCCGCCGTCAGTGTTCAGGTACGCGACTATCGTCTTCAGTACTGCATGTTCTATATTCCAGTCAGGCTTTCCGCTAAGAAGGTTCATTCGCAGCGTGGACTTGAACTCAAGCTTCTTGCTCTCCCCCCGACGGATCAGCTCCAGAATGTAGTCCGAATCATTTGCAAGCTTCACCGCCTCCCGGATAAGTTCGAGCTTCTTGCGGATATGGGTTATACTCTTGGGATAGGTTGAAAGCCTGCATTCGAACACACTTAGCTGGGAAATAAGTTCCTTTGTGAGAGCTTTGATTTTAAG
Source organism: Methanosarcina sp. 1.H.A.2.2 (assembly GCF_000979975.1). Taxonomy (NCBI): domain Archaea; kingdom Methanobacteriati; phylum Methanobacteriota; class Methanomicrobia; order Methanosarcinales; family Methanosarcinaceae; genus Methanosarcina; species Methanosarcina sp. 1.H.A.2.2. Next base: position 25,284 of record NZ_JJQL01000068.1, on the reverse strand, counting down.
GACCTCAAGCTGGACCTGCAGGTCAGGGAGATAGAGTTTGCTATGTGTAAGAGAATCAAGATCCACATTCGGAAAAGATGATATTCCGGGAAGAAGAGGAACAGCCGTACCTGAAAGTAAAGAAGTGTTCTCCCCTGTTTCCGTACACATATTTTCAACCGAAACTTTGCCTTTAAATGTGATTTCATTTGCCGCCAGAGAGGTGATTATTCCTGAAAATCCCGATTCTCCTGATAAATAAGCATCTCCGGCAGCTTCATGCAGGGCAGAAACCTCAGAGAGTGCCATAGCCGGCTCTTCAGGTTCCCGGGTTTCAGGTCTCAGGATAAAGCCCCTCGTCTCCCAGGCCTTCCGGATCTTCAGGCCGAGAGGATTGTTGAAAAAGTCTGCAAGGTATTCCGAACTTGCTTTCTCAGGGTTAAGGACAAGCTGAATGTAAGCCTGAAAATCGTTTCCAGTCCCGGAAAGAGAACTGACGGCCTTCAGTTCTTCATAAATGGGGAGATAGAGTGAGTTTTCTTCTCCGGTAAAGCCGTACTCCAGGCCCGGGTCAGGAGAATTGACCTTTAGCATAAGGTCAGAGAGGCTTGTCGGCTTCAGGCCATACTGACTGCATAATGAATCTATTTCTTTTTCGACCATGCGGATCAAACAGAAAGGGTTTCTAGTATTAAAGCTGTTTTAAAGCTGTTTTCAGGTTTATGCAATTGTTGAGGTTAATGTTGCATATTGAATTCTAAAACTCATATACCTTTTTCTGTTCAAGTTACTTAAAATTTTATTTTCCTGTTGGAAACCCGATAAACAGGAAGGAAAAAGTTCCAAAATAAAAAGAAAGAATAGAAAAAAACCGTATCTGATTACATGGTTGGTATTTTGGAATCTGACTTGCCAGTACATATATTCTTTCGTTTTTTATTTACTATATGCAGGCGGGCTCAAGCGGTGCACGGTATTCGGAAAGAAAGAAATCCATATCCCATTTCGGGTTTTTTGGAATAATGCCAGCCAGAAAACCCGGGAATGCCCGGAAAAATAAAAAATAATTCAAAAACAGGTGCCTGGCCCGAAATTCATAAAACCTCAACAGGAAACCCGTTAAATCTTTAGATTTAGCGGGTAGTTGACATCGCTAGTTGGTCAGAGCCAGGCTTGCCTTAGACATGTTTTAAGATTCCCAGTTCAGATATTAACCATCTCGATACTATTTTCGGCTTCTGGAACGTTAATATCAGTTTAGCCTTAGTACAGTTCTTGAAAATCAGTTATCTGAATATCGCCTTAAATGTTAGCTATTTCCTGGACTGCGGATTGAGTGGATGCACTGACCGATGTAACTGAGGACGTACACCCACATTTTCTGCAGTAGTAAAAATTATTTGAGCCAATTATCTGTTTTTTAAGAGGTGTGTCACATCTGACACATTTTGAAGGGAAGTCAAACATATCTCTACTCACTCCATAATCATTAGCGGTTCAAGCCTTGCGGTTTCTTTTCTTGTCCAGTACCCGCACACAGTACAATATTGGAACCCTCTGAAAAGATCGTTTTCAAGTTTGGAATGGCACTCCGGACATCTTTTCAAAAAAAATATATTCTCCGGCTCTTTTTTATCCCCTGTAATTTGTGTTTTGGTTATTTTCTGCATAATTAATTGCTTCCTTTGTATTTTTTACACCCAATATGAATATTTACTGCATTGTGTATATAGATTTACCTGCATTAACTTATTTTTAATGCAGGTATGACATATTCTGCAAATATCTACAGTTCCCAACCGGCGGGGATTGCCCTGGATAATCATAAATCACCATTATGGATAGCCACTGATCGATAGCTGTTGATAACCGACCTCTGGCAATTGTCGGCTGAAAATTTGGCCAACTTCATAATAAGTAAGTCGGCAGATTCCCGGGTCGTTTTTCAATGCCTTCCGAGCTCCTTTTCAGTTTTAAGAACCTGAAGGGTGATTTTCATAACAGAGTCCGGATTAAGGGAAATAGAATCGATCCCCTCTTTTACCAGGAATTCTGCAATCTCAGGGAAATCACTCGGAGCCTGCCCGCAGATCCCGCTGTGCCTTCCATTCCGTTTTGCTCCCTGCACTGCCATTGACATTATTTTCATAACTCCCGGGTCCCGCTCATCGAATTCCGCGGCAAGCAGTTCGGAGTCACGGTCAACTCCGAGGGTTAGCTGGGTCAGGTCGTTTGAGCCTATAGAGAAGCCGTCAAAGACTTCGCTGAACTCGTCGACAAGCAGGACGTTATTGGGGATTTCGCACATAACATAGACCTGAAGCCCATTTTCTCCGCGCCTGAGCCCGTTTTTCTCCATCTCGGCAATGACTTTCTTCGCTTCCTGAACTGTCCGGCAGAAGGGGATCATAAGAATGAGGTTTGTAAGCCCCATTTCATCCCTTACCTTTATCATAGACCTGCATTCAAGGGCAAAACCTTCCCTGTAGCGTTCATCAAAGTAACGGGAAGCTCCCCTGAACCCTATCATGGGGTTGTTTTCTTCCATCTCAAAATAGCTGCCCCCAACAAGGCTTGCATATTCGTTGGTCTTGAAGTCGCTCATCCTGACCACAACAGGCTTCGGGTAAAAAGCTGCAGTAATCAACCCGACGCCTCTGGCAAGCTGCTCGACAAAATAATCTTCTTTTTTCTCATATCCCCTTGTCAGTTTTTCGATCTCCCGGAGTTCTCCCGGGTCTTTGACCTTTTCCGGGTGCACAAGGGCCATAGGATGGACTTTGATATAGCTTGTAATAATGAACTCGAGTCTTGCAAGCCCGATCCCGTCATTGGGAATCATGGAAAACGCAAAAGCGCTTTCAGGGTTTCCAAGGTTCATCATAATCTCGGTTTTGGGACGTTCCAGGTCTTTCAGGCTGAGGGTGTCTTTATGGAAGTGAAGGATGCCTGCATATACAAGCCCATCTTCTCCCTCGGCACAGCTAACAGTAATTTCCCTGCCTGTTTCGAGGACTTCAGTAGCATTTCCAGCCCCGACTACCGCAGGGATTCCGAGTTCCCGGCTGACAATAGCCGCATGGCAGGTCCGTCCCCCTTTGTTTGTGACAATCGCAGCTGCGGTTTTCATAATCGGCTCCCAGTCAGGAGTGGTTGTGTCCGCAATCAGGATCTCTCCGGGCTTGAAAGAGGGCAGGTAAGAAACATCAGGGATCACACGGACCTTTCCGGAAGCGATCTTATCCCCCACGCTCCTGCCTTTTGCAAGGACTTCGGATTTCTCTTCAAGGACATAGGTTTCCAGCATATCCTTTTCTCTCTGGGACTGGACGGTTTCGGGCCTTGCCTGTACTATGAAGAGTTCTCCTGTTATGCCGTCCTTTGCCCACTCGATGTCCATGGGCCTGGATTCCCTGTACTTGTTAGAATAATGGTCTTCAATATCGATCGCATATCCGGCAAGCTTGAGCACCTCTTCGTCATTAATACAGAAGCGCAACCTTTCAGCCTCAGGAACCTCCACGTTCCGGGTGAGCACTTTGGAATCTCCCCTGCCGTAGATCATCTTGATTTCTTTGCTTCCTATCTTCTTCTGGATGATCGGCTTGTATCCTTCCTTGAAAGTCGGTTTGAAGACGTAGAACTCATCGGGATTGACCTGCCCCTGAACGATATTCTCTCCAAGCCCGTATGTGCCTGTAATAAAGACCACGTCTCTGAATCCGGTTTCCGTGTCAAGGGTAAAAATAACCCCGCTGGAAGCCAGATCCGACCTGACCATTTTCATGATTCCTATGGAAAGGGCTACCTTGAAATGGTCGAAATTGTTGGTTACACGGTAGGAAATGGCCCTGTCCGTAAAGAGTGAGGCAAAACAGCGCGTGCAGGCATCCCGAAGCCCGGGATAGCCCCTGATGTTGAGGTAAGTCTCCTGCTGCCCTGCAAAAGAAGCAGTTGGCAGGTCTTCAGCCGTTGCCGAACTCCGCACAGCTACATCCGTATCTTCTCCATACTGCTCGCAGAGGCGGTCATAGGCATCTTTGATCTCCTCCCAGAGGTCATCCGGAATTCCGGCTCCAAGGATCAGGTCCCTTGCAATCTTCCCCCTTTTTGCAAGGTCTGCAACATCCGCAGTATCAAGCCCTTCCATTGTCTTTTTGAGCTTTTCGAGAATTTCTCCGGCTTTCAGGGTATGCCAGTAAGCATCAGAAGTGACTGAAAAGCCATTTGGAATCCTGATCCCCTTTGAAGTAAGTTCCCTGTACATTTCCCCAAGGGAAGCATTCTTCCCGCCCACCAGCGGGACGTCCTCGATCGTGGTCTCTTCAAACCAGCGGATGTACTTGCTTTTGTTTGCAGGCATATTTCCCGAAATCCCCTCATAAGATTTTGTCTGAACTAAATATGAGTTAAATAGCACTGTAACACATTTAAATTTTAATGGCGTTGTGGAAAAGTTACCAAAAAGCGCAAAGTGCAAACGCCAGAACAGAAACTTTCCCGGATTGAATTCAAAGCCCCATATTAATTATGCTCTAATGAAAGAAATCAGTTCGCCTACATAGAATCAATTATTCCAAAGTATTCACGTAAAATGAAAAACCAGAAAAGCTAATGTTTAGACGAGGTGTTCTATTTATAAATTTTACTGTAGAGTTCAAAAAGAAAAGTTGAGTCCGGTTGTTGTGTTCAGGCCGGCTCAGTATTTCACCTTATTCTCGGGTTCAGTATTCCACCTTATTCTTGGGTTCAGTATTTCACCTTATTCTCGGGTTCAGTATTCCACCTTATTCTCAGATTCTTCCCATGCCCCAAAAGCTTCAAGAGCCTCTTCCCTGAGGAGTTGTCGGAATTCTATTTTTCGTTCCCTGAGGGGGCGTGAAATTTCCTCGTATATGAAGGAGTCATCAAAGCCGATATTTTCAGCATCAGACCTTGTGTTGGCAAAAAAAACTCTATCTATCCTTGCCCAGTAAATGGCTCCAAGGCACATGGGGCAGGGCTCACAGGAAGCGTAGATCTCACAGCCGCTGAGGTCAAAGGTATTCAGTTTCCGGGCTGCCTCTCTGATGGCACTGATCTCTGCATGGGCGGTCGGATCGTTAAGTACGGTGACCTGATTGCAGCTTTCAGAAACTATTTTTCCATTTTTCGTTATCACGGCCCCAAACGGTCCTCCTCCTCTTATTACACTTTCGAGGGAAAGTTCAATGGTGCGTCTCATAAACAAAAGATTTTTTTCTGACATGTGTCGCTCCCTCCTTTATATTTTCATATAGATGATAAATATAAGGATAGGACATACCCTTTAATGACAGAACATGCCTTTTCACTAAAGGATAAAACCTTCCTGTAAAAGGACAAATAAAAACGGACATTTTGCAGGACAACCCTTAAGTACACAAACATATCAAACCATTACTCGGAGTGATAATGTTGACAACCACAAATTTTTCCGCTGAAGAAGCAAAGGCAGTTGGGGAACAACTGGGAATTAAATGGGATAAGTTCGATGTCGACCAGTTCCGCAGAGGCATGGACGTAGAGCTGGAACATGGAACCATAGACCCCGCAACAAACGTTACTAACGACGACCCCATAATGACAGGAAAGATTGCTCTGGCTCATCTTAACGAGTTTCCGGACTATTATGACAGGCTGGAAGAAATGGAAGAAGAAGCTGAGGAATTCTGGGAAAAAGACTGAACACCGAGCTTTTAAAAACATAATTTTTTTTCATTTTACATTTAATTTTAGTCTTAATTTTACTTACGCCTTCTTTTGTGCTCCCTGGTTAATTGGTTGGTATTATTCCGAAATGACCTTTTATTGTATCTCCTGTTAACCTTCTTTCCACGCGCTGCGCCCTGCTTGAGCCCGCCTATGTACAGTAGATAAAAACAAAAGCATTAGGCAGTCTGGAAACCTGATGCCAAATATCAACCTTGTAGCCAGGGATGACCATTTTTTAATTCACCTTAAATCTCTTCTAACCTCTAACACTTTTTACCCATTTCAGTTTCAATCAAGCCTTTAAGCCTCAATCAAGCCTGAGCTCATATATACTCTTGCAAACCAGTTTAACTGAAAAGAAAAATGGTGTAAAACCAACTGTATAAATGTACTATATTTTTTGTTCAGTAGTTTGCGTTTTTTTAAAGTGTTTCCTGACGAATCATTCATGCAATCCTGAGACCGATCAACACTATTAAAAGTAATTTCACGGCAATACTCTATGATTATACTGAAGAATACTCAAAAATTAGAAAATTTTTTCCTGGGAAAATAAGTTATACTCTGAAACTTTTCCATTTTATTTGAGAAAAGAAATTATATAAGTTGGAATCATACAGATAGTTGATCTATATAATATTTTTTATTTAGTCGCAAAAACCATGAAAAATGGTACTCAAGATGATAGAATTGGACGCCTCCGATAAACCAAAAGTTCTCATAATTGATGACGAAAGGGATCAGGTAGAATTACTATGTTTACAGCTCGAAGATGAATATCTTCCTATCCCTGCATATACCGGAAAAGAAGCTATTGAACTTGTAAAAGCTGAACTTCCGGATTTGATTTTATTAGACCTGATGCTGCCTGAAAGTGACGGGTATGAGATATGCAGCATACTCAAAAGTGATCCCGGCTCCAGGTTCATACCCATAATTATAATTTCCGGGTTTTTTGAGAAGCCGAACAAAATAAAAGCAACTCAATGCGGAGCTGACGATTTCATTCATAAGCCAATAGATAGATTTGAGCTTAAAACAAGGATAAAGTCTTTAATTAGAATAAAAAAGAATTATGAAGCTCTTCAGGAAAGTGAGAACAGATATAAACAGCTTTTTAACAACAGCCCGGCTGTCACGCTTCTAGTAAACCCGCTCAGTTATCGTATTGTCGATGCAAACGATCCTGCATGCGCTTACTACGGGTACACTTATGAAGAGATAACCGCAAAAAAAATCACTGACATTGATTCCTTCTCTCTGGAAAGAAATAGAGAAATTAGCCAGCAGGTTTTTTCCGAAAAGAAAGGCCATTTCTATTCCTGCCATAAACTCCCCAGTGGAGAAATAAAGCATGTAGAAGTGTATGTCAATACAATCAAAGTTAAAGAGAAGGAACTTATTTTAATAAATATCTATGATATCACTTCCAGCAAGAAGGCAGAAAGGGAACTTGCGGCATCCGAAGAAAAATTCAAACAGGTTGTGGAACTCTCAATTGACGGCGTATTCATAGAATCAAATAGTGGAAAAATTGTTGACTGTAATGATGCAGCCTGCAAAATTTTCGGGTATGATAAAGAGGAGATCCTGAAGCTGGATGTAACTGATCTTCTTCCTGAGAACTTTTCCAGAAACCTTAAAAATATACTAATCAGTAAAGAAACCACAGGGAATAAAACAATCGAGAGTATAAACAAAAGAAAGGACGGTACTTTCTTCACGGCTGAAATTGCAACCCGAACATTCAAACTGGGGGATGAAGAAAGGCTGATAGTGTATGTCCGGGACATTACGGAGCGTAAAAACTCGGAAAGAGACCTGAAATCAAGCGAAGAGAACTTCCGTGCTCTTGTCAACAATACTCTTGACGGTATAATTATACTTAACTTTGAAGGGGAAGTCGTAGCTGCAAACGCTGCTGTTGGAAAGATGTTTAATGTGCAGCTCGAAAAGATAACAGGTACAAGCATTGCAAAATACCTCGCTTCCGAATCAGTACCTGTTGCAATTAAAGACCAGATAAATGTCCTCAATGATCAGGGGGGCTACCTCAGCGTTTATAAAGCAATCTCTTCCACGGGAGAGCCTTTCTGGATTGAAGGACTTGGTACAAAAATAATATATCAGAACCAGCCGGCAAATATCGTGGTTATAAGGGATATAACCGTTAGAAAAAAAGCAGAAGAGGCTCTAATAAATGCAAAAACAGCTGCGGAAGTAGCAAACCGCACAAAAAGCGAGTTTTTAACCAACATGAGTCACGAACTGAAGACCCCTTTGAACTCTGTAATCGGGTTTTCTGACCTTCTAAAAGAAGAAATTGCAGGGCCCCTGAACGAAAAGCAATTCCGGTATGTTCAGTTCATTTCTTTAAGCGGAAAAAACCTCCTCAACATCATCAACGACATACTCGAGTTATCAAAAGCAGAAGCAGGAAATGAAGAGCTCAATATAGAAAAATTTTCTGTTGATGAATCTATCAATAAAATTATCTCGAAGACGATGCCGCAGGCTCAGGAGGCAAATATCAAATTAAATTATAATTCCGAAAATCGGAGATTATGGATCTCTGCCGATGAAGGTAAGTTCCAGCAGATCATGGTCAACTTATTAAGTAATGCTATAAAGTTCACACCTGCCGGCGGTTCAATTGATGTAATCTCAAAACAGGAAAACGACCTTGTAATTATTACCGTCAGAGATACTGGAATCGGAATCTCGGGAGATAGCCTTGACAAAATTTATAATCCATTTATCCAGATTGATTCTTCTCTAAGCCGCACTTTCGAAGGTACTGGACTGGGGCTCACCCTCGTTAAAAAGTATGTTGAAATGCACGGCGGCAATATATATGTGGAAAGTAAAATCGGAGAAGGTTCATCTTTTAGATTTGAACTGCCGGTAACCCGGCAAAGGACAGCTGAACCCGTTCCAAAGGTATTAGAGAGCCAAAAAATCAATAGCTGAAACTCTGTAGCTGAGAAATCATTATCTTAGAAACCATTAGCTGATAAATCATTATCTTAGAAACCATTGCATGGATTTTGCCGAGTGTATCGGTTACTGTTGACTGCCCTTTTTTAATGTTTTGTATTTATTCTGCTCCTCAAGTCACAGGTTATGGAAACAAAAGTTTCCCATTTGAATATATCCTTAATTGAAGATGTCCTTAATTTGAAGATATCCTTATATCCTTATTCCTCATAGCACAACCGATGGCAAGCTACAAAGTCCTGGTAAGGGATGTTATAAAAAAAGCTGATGTCCTTCTTGAAGTCATAGACGCCCGGTTTCCGGAAGAGACCCGAAACAGTGAAGTTGAAAAGGATATTATCCGTTTAAAGAAACCTTTCATAATAGTCATCAATAAGTGCGACCTCGTATCAAAAGAGAAACTTGATAAAACCAAATCCCGCCTCTCCAAAATTGCCCCTACGGTTTTTATATCCAGCAAGGACAGGTCTGGGACAACCATGTTAAGGCACCAGATACTTGCATCCGCCTGCAATATAAAAGAGCGTGATATCCTTGTCGGCACCCTCGGTTATCCTAATGTAGGCAAGTCCTCCGTAATTAACGGCGTTACCGGCAGGCATAGGGCGAGCACCTCCCCCATATCCGGCCACACAAAAGGAGTGCAGCATGTGGGTGCAGGTTCACGTATCATGTTTATTGATACCCCGGGAGTCATCCCCTTCGATGAAAACGATGAATATGTACAGGGCCTGCTAGGGATAAAGGATGTAACTCACCTGCGGGATCCACTCGGCGTTGCCCTTAAGATAATAGAAAAAATGCTTGCCGAAAACAAAACTGCCCTTGAGTCCTGTTACAATATCACAATCGAAGCCCAGAACGGTTCTTCCGTACTTGAACTGATAGGCAAGCAGTGCAATTTCCTGCAAAAGAAAGGCGAGGTGGATGAAATGAGGACAGCTGCCAGAATAATCAATGACTGGCAAACCGGGCAGCTCCTGATCTGAAAATATTGATGACGCTCCTGAGCCCGGAACAATATTTAGCCCGGATCCGGGTTACGGTTTTCCCGAAGAAAAAGGAAAAATTATTCAAGCTTTAAAAATAAATTAACATAAAAAAGATAAGGAACGAAAAGGATGGCCGAAAGTCTGGAGCAAAACCTCGAAAAAGATGAAAACCCGGAAAAAGACGAAAAATCGGAAAAAGAAAGGATATTGAGGAACAAACTAATTCTGGTTACCTCAAAACTTTTTATAGTAATATTCTTGATCCTGCTAGCCCTGCTCTCCCATAAGTAAAGTAGGATACGGCAGGCAGGGTCGATTTATTCAGGCAACTTATTTTTCTTTGACCAGACAGGGGGCTCTACAGTGCGAGCTGATCCTGGACGAGACCGGCCCGTAATTATCTCCTGTACAGAAAACGATACTTTTGATACCGTATCCGCCTGACAACACAATCGTATTGCTGCGGGGGTAAAAAGTTACTTTTTTTACGTTTTTCCACTTCATAACCTGAACCTGTCCGGCATTTGCCAGGAAGCCCGTACCTGCTGCTGTCGGGTTCCGGAGAAGAAGCCCAAGGATAATGAGTAAAAAGTTTACCTTACTGTTTTTCTTTTTCTGCCCGGCCCGGGTCAGGGTCTCAACGCCGTTTTCATCCATTACGTATGTGAGTTCGTATTTGTTCCCATAGTAAGCAAAGATGAAAAGGCTGGTCAATAAGAACAGCAGGCCAATCAGCATCAGGGCATATTTGAACCCTGAAAGGTTCGCGCCGTCAGAATAAAACTGATTATCGAGAATTGATGGAAGGATTATCAAAAATACAATGGTGGCTGTGACCAGAACAGCAATTCCTAAAACTTTGAAGAGCTCCTTTAAAATAAACTTGTTGTTTAATATTGAAGTGTCAATGTCCCATTTAATTTTGTTTTCGTTATTGGATTTGATTCCGTTTTCTTTGTTGTTTTTCATTTCCCGGCCACCATAACAGATAAAAAAGAATATGTTATGTATAATACCTTCCCGGTTTTAAAAAATATCGCAAGAGTTTAGTTCAGGCAGGGATAAATAGCAGCAGGTGGGGGTATGAAGGATCAGTTTCATCTCAGTTCCTTGAGGAAACGATTTGAAATTTTTTCAGGCAGCTCATCCCGGTTCCCCTCATCAACCGTCAAAACCTCGAATTCTTTCCTTATCCTCTGAGCCAGCAGGTGACTGCTTGACCTGTGCAGCACTGCCAGAACCGGTTTGTCGGATTCCAGGACTGCTTCAACTGCCAAAATGAAAGTCCCGGATTTGAGCTCCATAGGCCCGACTTCATCGATAACTATCAGGTTACAGTCAAGGGCATTCCTGAGAGCATTTGCTCCGATCTTTTCAAGGTCTTCGAGGTTGATGTGATATTTCCCAACTCTCGGGCCGCTGCCTTTGATGCTGCTCAGAATGCCGGTTTCCCCGGTTGCAAAGTTTCGAATTGAAAAACCTTCTCTCTGCCCTTCTTTCCTGATTTCGGTTGTCTGGATGCCGCCTATTTTGAAGCCCGGTTGATCGGCAAGTTTTTCAGCGGTTTTTGCAACAACTGTTGATTTCCCAATTCCGGGCCTGCCGGTTACTGCAATTCTCAACATTGTCTTTTTCTCCCCATTTCTATTTCCATTCCCCGGTAAAAATATACCTTGATTTTATTTAAATCAGACAGCAGTGAGGTTTTCCGTTGATTATAAGAACATTGCAGAATATACTGGAATATACACTGGAAACTTCTATTATGCTAAATGCTAACTTTCGTAGATTTATAAGGGGTTGATATTGTGACTACGGACCAGGAAATTCTTGCCAGACTGCAGGAGATCGAGAAGAGAATGGATAAGATGGAAGCCACACTGGAAAGCATTAACAGTGTCCTTAAAAAAGTGGAGCAAAATACTTATTTTGGGTGTTATGTCGAGGGAGAAAAGCTGGAGTAAATCCGAAAGTAAAATAAGATTAACAAACAAAGTTATCCAGGTTTAAGCTGAAAAACAAATCCTGCAACCTGCAACCTTTCGTATTCAGCTCAAATATTATTCTTGAGAAAGCCGGCCACTGTCGGCGGCCGGTGAGAGTCACGGTACCCACTGAACAATCCTGTAGACAATCTCCGGGCTCTTTTACTGAAACTTCAGAATCGGAAGATATGGCAGGGTTTCAGATTGTTCTGGAGGACAATTCAGGGGGTACCGGTTGAGTTTACGCAGAGCATTCAGCTTACGGCTTGCCCGTAAATTTTCGATATTTTTTTATGGTCACTGCAATTTCCCTGTATTTTTCTTTTTCAAGCCGTTTCAGTCCGATTTCTGATTTTTTCGACTGGAATATGAGTTCGTCGTTTAACCTGTGATAGCTGTCCAGCCGCTCCTCCGGAATAAGCCCGTCCTTTACTGCCTGCAGGACAGCACAGCCTGGTTCATCAAGGTGAGTGCAGTCTTTGAACCGGCAGTTGCGGGCTGCAAGGACAATCTCGGAAAAAGCTTTTTCAAGGCCCTCAGAAGAGTCTCCAAGCTGGATTTCCCTGATCCCCGGGTTATCTATAACAATTGCGCCGTTGGGAAGCAGGAACAGCTGGCGGACTGTTGTAGTGTGTCTCCCTTTCTCATCGTCTTTCCGGACATCCGCGGTTTTCTGGATAGCTTCATCGAAAAAAGAGTTGATAAGCGTGGATTTTCCAACGCCGGAGGAACCTATAAGTGCCACTGTTTCCCCGGGGTTGAGATAAGGACTGAGTGCATCAAGCCCGTCTTTTGAAAGGGCACTTAAAGGAATAACCGGAACGTCCCCTGCAATAGACTGTATTTTTTCTGTTATCAGGACAGGGTCATCCGCAAGGTCGATTTTGTTCAGCAAAATTACCGGGCTTGCCCCGGAGGAATACACAACGGTAAGATACCTTTCAAGCCTTCGAAGGTTAAGGTCTTTTCCCACTGAAGTTACAATAAAGATAGTATCAAGATTTGCAGCAAGCACCTGCTCCCCGCTCCCATCCCCCGGAGCCCCTCTTGACAGGCAGGTCCTTCTGGGGAGGATATTCACAATTATGCGTGAGCCCAGTTCCGGCTGGTCCAGTAAAACTACAAAATCCCCTACTACCGGTTGTTTGCCAATTCGCAGGAGTGCCCCGGAAATTCCTGCCTGTACGACAGCACCTGGAATCAGAATTTCACAGACCGTTTTATGCCGGGATACGACTCTTCCGGCAATGTATGGGCCTTTGTAGGCAGTAAATGCTGATTCAAGCTTTTCATTCCAGCCGGGAACACGATTCATGGAATTATGACCCGTACTTTCCGTTTCATGTCGGTCATTCATCGAATAGAACTATCAATTTTACACTGATAAAACTATTGATTTTTATAAAGCAACCCCGGGAAAAAGGTTGACAAAAGGGAATTATTCTTTGTTGTGGATGATCTCGTAGCTTACCTTTCCTCTGTTGATACACTCCCTGACAAGCTTTTCTCTCGGAGAAAGGGCGCAGGTTTTTCCGGATTTGACCTCAACAAAGACCACCTTATTCATTTCTCCTTCTGAAAGGCCGTCAAAGATAATGAAGTCCACAGGAGTTCCGAGGAATCTCGCGTCCTTGGGGTTGTATTCGAATTCAGGGAAATAAGGGATCAGGTGTTCCGTGACCTTGCCGCGGATTACGGCTTCGCTTTTCTTTACGGCGTCCTGGCGGATTTTTTTCTCCTCGTCAAGCTTCCAGGTCCTGAAGAGAGTATCGGCTTTTTCGGAGACCTGGCGTTCCATCTCCCGGGTCTGCCAGGCTTCATACAGGTCTCTTGCACGGGATTCAATCCTGCCTTTCAATTTGATGTATTTAACGAGCAGGTAAACTATAAGCAGGACAAGAAAAAGGATAAGGGTTGAAATCATCCAGTCATCCACAGTTATTTCTCCGGAAAGGGTGTGGGGTTTTCAATAGAGTAAATTAAGTTAGAAATAAATCCCGAAGAATAAATTTCAGACTCTATAAATGGCTATAAATATTTAAAAGTTCCAGCCGAATTTCGTTTCCACTAAATTAATACCTTAAAGATTCCTGTGACTACCTTAAAAAGTCCTGCGACTACCTTAAAGAGTCCTGTTCCTGAAAATAACTTAATTCTGGAAAAAATATCAGCAGTATCTATTAAGTACAATACAGGGAATATAAAATAGGGGGTACAGTGGGGACTCAGCACAGCGGCTCTGAAGAAAACGGTTTCGTCGAGGTTCTCGGACTGCGGGATGAAATCGGAGAAATACAGGCGTCAATTGCTGATTATGAGATAGGGAAAAAACTGAATATAGCCATAGTAGCCGGGACTCTTGCAGGAAAGACTACTCTGCTTGGTGAAATAGAGAAGATAAATTTAAGCAGGGCTACAGGAATCACTTTTTCCGAAATTGTCCGGGACAGAAAGGAGATTTCCCTTCCGGATGACGCTAAAAGAATAGCGCTCTTTGACAACTGTCACTATCTGTACATGAGAAAACCCGGCGGTTTTGACATATTTTATGAGTTTCTGGACATGATAAGCTCTCAGGAAAGGCTATTCATCACTACCTGGAACCTTTTTTCCTGGAGATACTTAAACGAAGCCTTCGGGCTCGAGAGGTATTTTCCAGTACAGATCTTCATCCCTGCCTTCGATAAAGAAAATCTCAGGCTCTTTATCTTCAAAAGGTATGGAAAAGCGGAGATCAGATTTTATAACGGTAAAGAGTCCGAAGAAGAGCCTCTCATATACATAGTAAAATATCCGCTTGAGTTTTCCTCGCTGGGCAGGAAAATCCTCATCCCGGTCCCGAAAATAAACACCCCTTACCTTAAGAGCCGCCTCCTGAATAAGAAAGAAACACAAACTGCTGAAGACCGGGTATTTGAAAAGATCTACCAGGAATCAAAAGGCAACCCCGGCATTGCATGGAAGATCTGGGAGCTTGGGCTTGATTATCCCCGGATACAGCCTGAAGATGTAGGGCAGTTTTCATTTGATATAGAGCTTGAATACGAAGAAGCCTTTGTTTTAAGCCTGATCCTTTCATACCAGGCTCTGGAAAAAACCGAAATTGCCGAAATGATAGGTTCTGCATTCAGGACGGATGAAATTATCTTCCGGCTTCTAAATCAGGAACTAATTTTTAAAGATGAAGTCGGTTCCTTCCGTGTCAGGCCTGAAGCCCTGCACAGCGTCGTTGCTTATATGGAAAAACTGAGGCTGGTGTGGTAAATGGCAAATGGAGACACAAGTGCGCAGCAATTTCTGGAAACCATCAGGTCTATAGATACTCAAACCCTCATAAATATGTTCCTGATTCTTTCCATTGCCTATATGTTCGGCAGGGTTATTACCATACTTTTATCAAAGCTTTCGGAAAAAATGAACCAAAGTGGAAGGGTAAAAGTAAAACTGATTATCCCTGTGGTAAAGTTTGTAATCTATATTGTGGCGTTTTATTATATTTTTAGGCAAATATTCATAATTTTCGGGCCGGAACTGTTCCTCCTTACAGGGCTTCTGGGTGCCGCCATCGGTTTTGGAGTTAAAGACCTTTTTGCAGACTTTGTCGGAGGAATTGTAATTACATTTGAAAAACCGTACCAGATAGGGGATAAAATCGCCCTTGGAAATTATTATGGTGAAGTCACTGATATAGGGCTAAGGGCAACGAAATTGGTCACCCCGGATGATAATACTGTCACGGCTCCGAATAGCCTGATATTCAATGAAAGTGTTGCCAGTGGAAATTATGGAGCTTCGGAAATGATGGTTGTAATAGACCTGTATATTGCAGGAGAGTCAGATGTAGAGCCTGCAATGAGGATCCTGCGGGAAGCAGTTGTAAGCTCTAAATATGTTTACATCTCAAAAAAAAGACCTGTTACCCTGCTGCACAAAGCTCTTCCGTTTTATACCAGGTTAAGGGCTAAAGCATATGTAAATGATCTAAGAGATGAATTCAAGTTTGAATCCGATGTACACACAAGAACCTGGGTAGAATTCCAGAAGAATGGGATCAGGCCTCCACAACTCCATATCCTCAACATTCCTCCAATAGAGGAAAACAGTGACTCAAATGCTACGACCCGGAGAAATTCCAGTTAAATAAAGGAGCTCGGAAAGGTTCCTAATTTACTACGGATTCCCGGAGGAATTTCGAGTTTTGACCCCCATTTATGCAGTTCTCTGTTTTATGCAGTTCTCTATTTAAGGGAGTTCGTGATTTTATGCAGTTCTTTAAACCGATGTCGGAAATAATATTTTTCTGTATTTTCTCCTCCTATCCAGGGTCTGTAACCGGCCTTCTGTCAGGCAAAAAATAACTAAAAAAACACCCCTGCTTTCCGATATAATACTTCCATTTATTCCCAGAAACCGGTTTTAAACTCATCCATTATTGGATGCCTCCTCCAGCTTGTCTGGCGGCCCTGCAAAAAAAGCAGAAAAAAGCAGAAAAAAGCAGAAAGTTATCAGTTTCCCTGGTCACTTTTATATGTTAGTTTCTTAAAGGGGTCCTCAGTCTTTTTTGCTTGTACTTTTATATCTTCTTCTTTTTTCTTCTTTTTTGTAAGGCCGCTCTCCTGCGTCGAGCGTGACAGGAAAGACCCGGTAAGGCGAATAAGGTTGTGAGGGTCATGAATATTTGTTATTCATCCCGCTTGACCTAATGAAGCTCACTACTATAACCTCTAAATTGGTCCTCTTGAGCGTAGCGAAAAGGACAGCGTACTGTTGCGATTACATCGCAACTCCCAGGAAATCTCTGATTTCCTGTGATCCCGAGTCGCAATTCGGGCGAGTCGCAATTCGGGGAGTGAAACTCACTACTGTATATGAATACATGTACTGTTTCACACATCATCCTTTATCCGGAGACTTCATAAGATCGATACTAGTAGCGGTTCCCACCATAATATCCTCTTCTTTTTCCAGAGTTTCAAGGATGTTTGAGATCAGAAGGTGGCTGATTGCTCTCCTTTTTCTGGGATCTACTACATACCTCAACCGCATTTCGATCCAGTTTTCCTGCATCTTCGTGTAGAGTTTTGTCTGCACATCATAGGTTGTAATAAAGTATTTTTCTCCCATGAGAAGGAGCTCCTTCTGCGCCAGATCCTCGAACTCTACTACGATCGGACCCGCGGTTTTGAGGACAATTTCTTCGGCTTTTTTCCAGTTACTGCCGTAAATCAGCAAAATCCGGATTTCATCCCAGATGAAGGAATAGTCCTTCGTATAGTTTTTAATCGTCTGGTTGAGGACAAAACTGTTTGGGATATGGAGAATCCTGCCAGTGTACTGGTCTGCGTCCACCCATTCCTTGATTTCCATAACTGTGGTGCTGAAACTCCCTATATCCAGCACATCCCCTGTACTGTCTCCTACCTGAATTCGGTCTCCTGCTTTAAAGGGATGAGATATGATTATGAGAATTCCTCCGGCTATGCTCCTCAGAAGGTCCTGAAGGGCGATTGCAACTCCGGCACTCAGGATTCCATAAGCGATAAGCAGGGTGCTGGTCCTCTCAACCCAGATTGCAAAAAGGGAGGCAAAAACAAGTACTGTGATGAGGATAGATACCGTTTTCCTCAGGGTGTATCTGTCTTTGGAAGCTGAAACTCTTCTCAGGATAAGATTTCCGGTAAGGGAATTTATTATATAGGCTAGAAAAACTACAATTAAAGAGGTAAGAAGAGCATCCAATAGAGACCGATCCTCGACGATATAAAAGTCAGTCAGATACCGGATATATGCAATAAAAAGTATCAAAAACAGCAGGATAAAAACATTCAGTCTTTGGAGAACCCCCATGTAATAAAATATGAGGTTATTTATATATCAATGTGATCAGACCTTACGAACCAATTCAATTCAATTAAAAACCCGTCTTTGCGGTTGAAGACCAAGCTTTAATTTGATCGAAATCGGTCAGTTCCAGCCTTGAAGGGGAGCTTGAAAGGCTCTTCCAAATAACAATAAATCATCAAGTTTTGCCTTAATCTGACAATAATTATTATTTTTTTTCATTACATTTAAATATAATAAATACAATTTATGTTTTTCATTCTTCAGGAAAAATTACGGAAAAAGGGTAACAGAAGAGATAGTATGACTGAAAAGGAGGTAAAAAGGCACGAAATAAGGGAAGGTAATATGAACCTTTTCATGAGTGCCCTCAAGACCACGGTTCCTGTATTTCTCGGATACATACCCCTCGGAATGGCTTTTGGATTCCTGCTTAACGGTGCCGGATATCACTGGATTTATGCTTTCCTGATGAGCCTTTTTATTTATGCGGGATCAGGCCAGTTTCTGGCAGTAGCTTTACTTGCTGCAGGGGCGGGGCTTACTGAGTTTGTTATAGCTACCCTGCTCCTGAACCTCAGGCACTCCTTTTACGGGCTGTCCCTGCTGGAAAAGTTTTCCGGGGTTGGGAAGGTCAAGCCATACCTTATCTTTGCGTTAACTGATGAGACCTATGCCCTTCTAACCACAACCGAAGTCCCGCCAGGCGGGTCAAAGGCAAGGTTTTACTTCTATATTGCAGCCCTTGATCACCTCTACTGGATCACAGGGTCGGTACTCGGAGCAGTGCTTGGCTCCATGCTGGAACTTAACCTTGAGGGTATGGCTTTTGTGCTGACTGCACTTTTTGTGGTGCTGACCATAGAGCAGTATTTCAATTCCAGCGTACGCTTCCCCTTCGTAGCCGCGGTGGGCGCAGGAGCCACCTCCCTTATACTCTTCAGCCCTGACAACATGCTGCTGATCTCGATTATCCTGGGAACTCTGGTTCTGATGGGCAGGGAAAAGTTGGTGCAGGGAAATATGAGTGTAAATAAAGGAATCAGGCAGGCTCATACACAGGCTCGTGCACAGGCTCGTGCACAGGCTCATGCAGCAGTAACGCCGGTTGAAGATGGTTCACGGGAGGAAAGCTGATGACCGATACCCTGCAAATGCTCGGAACCATTGCAGTAATAGCCCTTGCGACCTTTGCTACAAGGGCACTTCCGTTCCTGTGTTTTGGCTCAAGAGAGCCTCCGGCAATACTTTCAACTATTGAAAAAAACCTGCCTCCGATGATTCTCCTGCTGCTGGTCATTTACTGCCTGAAAGATGTGCAGTGGTTTGCAGCTCCATACGGGATTCCTGAACTGTTTACGATAGGGGTTGTTGCAGGGCTGCACTTCTGGAAACGAAACGCTATGCTCAGCATCTTTGCAGGGACAGGGCTTTACATGGTACTCGTTCAGTTTAATGTTTTTTCGTTCATCTGAAAAGCGGAGATCGAATATTTTCCGTTATTACACAAGTTTTATATATGTAGGCCGCGACCACACACGATGAAGTGACCTGTATGAATGAAAAAAAAGTTGATTTAGCTTCGCTCAAAAGTAAAGGCTTTCTGCCCCAGAGGCAGGAAAACATGTTTTCAATGCGGCTGAAAGTTGTGAGTGGGAATCTGGACGCCGAAAAACTGCGGGAAATTGCGGATGCAGCTGAGAAATATGGGTCTGGTTATATTCACATAACCTCAAGGCAGCAGATTGAGATTCCTTTTGTCAAACTCGAAGCTGCGGAAGAAGCAAGCTATGAGCTGGAAAAGCAGGGCATTTCAGGAGGCTCTGCCGGAAAGAGAGTAAGAGCCGTGATCGCCTGCCAGGGAGATCGGGTCTGCAGAAACGGGTTGATCGACTGCCAGAACCTGGCATGCCGGATCGATGAAAAATACTTCGGGGAAGCTGTCCCTAAAAAGCTCAAGATTGCAGTAACAGGTTGTCCTTCAGCCTGTATGAGGCCTCAGGAAAATGATTTTGGGGTCATGGGTACGGTAAAACCTGAAATCCTCGAAGAAAATTGTGCCGGCTGCAAGCGCTGTGAAAAGGCGTGTAAGGTGGGAGCAATAAAAGTCCTGGAAGATAAAGCCCGTATAGATACAGAAAAGTGCATCCTCTGCGGAGCCTGCATTGCAGCCTGCCGGAAAGATGCTCTGAGAGCAGAAAAAACCGGATGCACGATCTTTGTTGGAGGTAAAGCAGGACGCCAGCCCAGGCAAGGGACAAAGCTTCTTGAGCTTGCAGACGAGGAGCAGCTTTTCTCAATTCTTGAAAAAACATTTGAGTATTACAGGAGAGAAGGCCTTGACGGGGAGAGATTTGGAGAACTTCTTGACAGGCTGGGAATTGAAAAATACAGGGAAGAAGTCCTTCCCTAACTTCCCTTTTATTTGTGAAATAACTGCACTCCGAAATCAGGCTGGAAATTGAATAATGCTTAAATACAATCGGCTATGTGTTTCATGATGGCGATTCATCGTGCAATTCTAATAAGTTATAATAAATCATCGTTATATTTCATAGTCTTGGTAATCTAAATCTCCTAAATCGTTCTTTTTTACTCTCTGCTGAAACTTCTTTCAGATACCTTTAACAAATCTCCCTATACGTCCTTTTTTTCTAAGCTTTCGGCTGTATTCCTTGCGAAATGCTCAGAAAGAGTCAGTGCTTCGCAGTCCTGCCCAATATCTCAGAACAAAAACGGCAAGTATATCTGTAAGAATGTTATAACATTTTTAGACATTTGAGAAACTTTTTTTTATAAAGGGGTGTTTAAATACGGATTTTATAGACCAAATCAAAGTATTAGCTACTAAAATTCCAAAGTTGTCTGAAAGTATAAAAACTGAAGAGGCGACAAAAAATGCTCTTGTTATGCCTCTTTTAAACATATTGGGATACAATGTTTTTGATCCTACAGAAGTTGTTCCTGAATTTACAACTGATTATGGCACAAAAAAAGGTGAAAAGGTCGATTATGCTATAATGAAAGATGAAAAACCGATAATATTAATTGAGTGCAAAAATATTGACGCTGATTTGGATAAAGAACAGGCATCTCAGTTATTTAGGTATTTTAGTGTTAGTGCAGCAAAAATTGGAATCCTGACAAATGGAGTCATATATCGGTTTTATACAGATATTGACGCCCCAAATAAAATGGATGAGAAATCTTTCTTGGAGATTAATTTACTGGACATTAAAGAGCCTTTGATAAACGAATTAAAACGATTTAAGAAAGAATCTTTCAACATTGATGATTTGGCAAATGTAGCGTGTGAGTTAAAGTACACTAAAGAAATAAAACTCATTCTTGCTAACGAAATAAACATTCCTTCTGAAGAATTTGTTAAATTTTTCGCTAAAAGAGTGAATGATGGACCATTTACCCAAAGCGTCCGTGAAAAATTTACCGTAATTACAAAAAACGCCCTCAATCAATTCATAAATGACAAGATCAATGAAAGATTAAAATTTGCCATGACTGAAGACACAATCGCTTCTACTTCAAACACAAATGAAGGTAACGAAAACTCATCATCAGATGCCGGTAATAACAATTCTGAAGAAATAATAACAACTGAAGAGGAACTAGAAGGATACCACATCGTAAAATCAATTCTTCGAGAAAATATCGACCTTATAAGAGTTGTTATAAGAGACAAAAAATCTTACTGTGGTATTCTATTGGATAACAACAACAGGAAACCAATCTGCCGCATGTACTTCAATACCAAACAGAAATATCTGGGACTATTCGCCGAAGGTAAAAACGAAGAAAAAGTTTCTATACAAAGCTTGAATGATATCTATAGCTATGCGGATAAATTGAAAAGCGCAGTTCGTAGCTATGATAGCACAGAAAAATCTAAAATTGCAGTTAGCGAGTATGGAAACGGAAAGCAAAAACCAGAAGGTGTGATTTGAATATTCTTTAAAAATGTCCTTTTTTTAATAAAGCTCTTTAATTCCTTTGATTTCCAAAACAAATAACAATTCTCTTTTTTTCTGGATTCTCCGAAGCCTGCCAGAGCCTCTATCCAGAATAGATACCATACACAAAAGGGGTAAGCTCGGTTGGAGAAGAATAGGGCTTACGCAAGGTTAAAATCCGAAAGGCGGTGGAAGGTCGAAAGCCTCACATTGGGCATTAGGATAATTAACCACCCAGAAAAAGAGTGGCTTGATGTGGTGTACCACCATAGGTTCTACTAAGGTATTTATGCTGAATTAATTTTTAAAAAGTTCTTGGTATACATATCCATTTATTTCAGCATGTTGAAAAATACAGGGACGAAGTCCTTCCCTGAACTTCCTTAAGCTCCCGGAAAACTCGCTCTTAAAGACCGGATGGCTGATAAGCAAATTGAGATCGGTCAGCCGCTTAACTTTCCGGCTTTGCCTTCCCTGCAATCCAGATTCCGAGTACCCCCAGCCCTACCAGCAGCGCAATAAACTGTATTAGCCCGCCAAGGTAGGGAATTTCATAAACTATTGCAAATACAACCGCTCCGGTGAGGTAATATATCATTTTCCCGGCTTCTTTTTTGAATAGCTTCTCGTAAATCATTTCACCTGCAAGCAGTTTGACCGGTACTGTAGCAATAAGGGTTGCGAGGGTCAGGAGCAGCATCAGCAAGATTGAAAGACTCCACCCGAAAATTGTAATTAGCAGGATAAAGGAGAGGACCGGAATGAAGACCAGGAGCAAAAAGCCCAGAAGTCCGGCTTTCAACGCTGAGCCCCTTACAATTTCCGCAAGTCCGGTTACAAAACCCGGGAAGGTATAGATAAGGATAAAGCCCAGGGCAAGAGATGCCAGCAGACCTATAATGAAGAAAAAGATGCTGAAACCTTCAACTTCACCTGCATACTGGTCTTGTTCTCTGGTTACGGGTGTGATACTCAGGTTTCCCCCTACCTTATCTTCAAGGTCAGAAGGGTAATTTTCGGCTTCAAGTTCAAGGTTCCCTTTAAGCTCAAAGTCCTCTCCTGTCTGGAGGGTCCCGGCAGAGACTGACCCGTCTCCATTGACGATCCCGTTAAGGATTACATTTCCTCCAGCCAGCAGGATATCACCTTCAACTGTGCTGTCCTTCGAGAGAAAAATCTGACCTCCGGCTACTACCAGGTCTCCGCCAACATTCCCATTTACCCGAATCGAGCCTCCGGCTGCTATGATGTTTCCTGAAACATCCCCGTTAACAATTAGTTCTCCGCCGGCGCCGATGAAATCATCTATAACGTTTCCGTTAATCTCAAGCCTGGACCCTCCAAGCACCAGATCTCCCGGGATATCCTGATCGATCTGAAGGTCATCTCCTCCACCGAAAACGTTTCCTGAACTCGTATATTTAAGTAAGCTCTCTTCATCAACGGCTCCTGCCGAAAAAGGCAGTGCAGCAAAAAGTATCATAAATAAAATAAGTAGTGATGCCAGCTTCTTTTCCATAGAATCACCTTCTTTGGTATCATTGAGTCTTTCCGGTTAAATTGAGTCTTTCCGGTTAACTGCTCCGGACGAATACCAGGATATTCTGGCTGGTATATTCCCACTTGTTATTATATTCCCACTTGCTGGTATATTTCCACTTGTTATTATATTCCCACTTGCTGGTATATTTCCACTTGTTATTAGATTCCCACTTGCTGGTATATTTCCACTTAATACGATGAATATGTATGGAAATCCCTTAGAAAATTAAAAGGCACTTAAAGATAAAAAATAGGAAGAAAAAGCCTCCAATCAGTTCTCCAATCTTTTCCCTAACCTGTATTCAGGGAGGCTTTACCAGGAATTGTCATGAATTCTTGAGGCTTCGTACCTGGACCTTCCGGGTTTTTCTTCTGCCGGATAGCCAATTGCGATTGCCGAAAACGGGGTTATATGCTCAGGAATGTTAAGCAATTCCCGGATTCCGGTGACAAGTTTTTCAGCCGGGTAAACCCCTATCCAGACCGCTCCTAGCCCCAGGTCATGGGCAGCCAGTAACATGTTTTCGCTTGCAGCCGAACAGTCCTGAACCCAGAAATCCTTGAATTTCGGAACATTCTGGTCTGCGCAGATCAGTAATGCAGCCGGAGCGTCCTTTAACATCTTTGCATAAGGGTGCATTTCCGAGATTTTTTCAAGCAGATCACGCCTGTCAATTATAATGAAATGCCAGGGTTGTTCATCCCCTGCTGACGGTGCACTCATGCCGGCTTTCAAAATGTTCTCAATTATATCCCTGCTGACCGGCTCTGGCAGGTATTTCCGGATGCTTCTTCTGGTGAAAATCGCGTCCATTGTTTCCATAAATATTATCCCCCATTTATTAATGTATTATTATAATGGATAAAAGTATTGTTCAGATCTGAATAAATTGTAGAGCAGTTAAAAAGATCTAAATCACAGAATCAAAAAAAGAATCAGAAAAAGAATCAGAAAAAGAATCAGAAAAAGAAAAAATACGTGGCTCAGAAAAGAATCCGAAAGTTCAAAAGAAGAAGATGATCCGTAAGATGGCCCGTAATTTGGTTCTAAAAGATATGTAACTGCTAATTCATCTAACTCTAAAAAAACACAATCAATAACCATTAATTTTAAAAAATAAAATTAGAGGAATTTGCCAATCGAATCTTAAGAAAGATGGCTATGGCAAATTTATTGAGGCTGCTTTTCTCAGTTTGAATAGTTATCACTTTACTTACTCAATTACAGTGATGCGATCTACAGCTTCCTGTGGATTAGGGACTGAAAGAATTTCTGTAGCTGAAATTACCATTCCCTCGGATCCTTTATTATTTATTTTTTTAGCAGGAACTCCTGCGATTGAAATCCCTTTTTCATAAAATGATTTATTTACTACAGAATTTGCCCCAATTGCAATATTATCAGCAATTTCAATGTTTCCAAAGATTTTGGCACCTGGGCCGATGTATACATCATCTCCTATTTTTGGCGCCAAAAGAACGCTACCTCTGCCAGATCCTATATTAGTACAGGCATGTATTCTGCAATTCTCTCCAACTCTGGCATCTTTATTTACAACGATAGTTCCTCTATGGGCTATGCATAATCCAGGACCAAAAACATTTATTGGAATACTATAGCCGAGATGGATACTCTTTATATGCAATCTAAAAAGTATATATTTGAAATATAGTTTATGAATTAAAGATTTTTTACAGTTATTATAATACTCAGCCTTTCTTAATAATCTCTGAAATTTCCATATATCATCACCAATTAATTTAGGCCTGTTGTAATTTTTCCCTAAAGCTAATTTGTCTGCTTCAATGTATAAATCGTAATCTGCCTTTGATTTGATAATAGATATTCCCTCTTTATATATGATTATTTATATGTTTTGAGGTCTTATGCTACTGGTTTTCCAGTTTAGCTGTGGAAACTAATATGTAAAAAAAATTAAAAAAATGTGAATATATGTGTGATACTCACAACATTTTATTTTCTAAATTATTTTGGTTATATATAACTATTTTTAGATTAATTTGTCTAAATATTAATTACCCATGAATATATATTTAGATAACTGGTATGTAAATAAATTAAGCAGAATCAATTTTCCTTATCATTAATAAGTAACATGTATATGTAGATAAGTGGCACGTAAATCAAATTGCGTGCGGCCACCCCACCCTAAACAGGCTGTCCGATAATTACCATCAGTAATAAATAACAACTGTCTATTGTTATACTGCAAAACTTTTTATAAC
>NZ_JJQL01000003.1:0-49426 GCF_000979975.1 Methanosarcina sp. 1.H.A.2.2 | reverse complement strand
AGAAATAAGTTTGCAGAATCAATAACAGCAGAACGTGAGGAAGTTGACGCTTATATCCCACGAAGCTGAAGACTTCGGGGTTTTACGCTCCTTCCCATAAACTATAATATTTAACTTTATTTATGGAGGTTTGATAATTGTGTTTATTCGACAGGCCAAAATTGAAGATGCTGATGAAGCTGCAGAATTAATCTGTATGGCCTGGGAAGAGTGTGCTTATGTGCTGGTGGGTTCTACGAATCGGAAAGCTGTGCAAGAGGTTATTAAAAAGTTCTATAAACAGCCTGATAATATTTTGAGTTATCAAAATATAGATGTTGCCGAGGGACGTAATGGTATAGCAGGTTTAGTTTTGTCCTTTCCCTCAGACCATTTCCCACGCTTGAATAAATTATTGGTAGAAAAACTTCCAAAATTATATAAATCCAATGCCACGGATTACCGCGGAAAAGTAATTCCCATGTTAAAAACAAAAGAGGCAGAGCCCGGGGAATATTATATAGATTCACTTGCCGTTTATCCACAGTACAGGGCCTGTGGGGTTGGGAGCAGATTGCTAAAGGCAGCAACTCTCAAATCTCATAAACTTGGCATTTCCAGGACCTCATTGATTGTTAAACCCGAGAACACAGAAGCTCTAAAATTATATAAAAAACATGGCTATTCTGTAAGAGGGAAGTTGAAGCAAGCGGGTACAAATTTTGTGAGCATGGTTAATGCAATCAATCGGCCTGGAAATTCAAGCAATAAAAAAGGTCTCATTCAGTAAAGTGCTATTGTTTCAAGCTTGAGAGTTTTTGAACCTTATTCGAAGCCAAAATTGAAAAAAGGATACAGTAAGGTTTTTCTATTCTAGCTGGCAAGTGCCGGTATCACTGGCCAGGTGCTGGTCGGTCCGCAGCAGGTGTTATTGGGCTCTTGATGGTCGGTCTGCGACCAGAGCCCACTAAAAGCAGGAATAGTCAAACCCCTCACCTCAGTAATAGTAGTTGAGCACCCACAATTTTCCATTTCTGTTTCTGATCTTCTACCGTTTTCAGCTTCTTTGTTGTTTTATTTATAAAGTCTGTGGCACCTGATATGAAATTTTCATTTCATAGTACACAACGTGGATATACCGGGCCGGGATTTGCAAATTCGTTAGCAATACCTGCCAAATAGGACTTGAAACTGAAATCCATTTAGTAAAAATCCAGCGGCAACGACCGAATTAAATATTAACTATTATCACCTACTAGATAACAAAATATATAAAAAAGTTTTATAAAATATGAGGACTTATATGAATCGGTTTCATGGAATAGGTTTTGTGAGTATTATACACGTTCTCCAGTTTTAAAAACGGTGTTCGGAATGCCTAATGGAAAAACTCATATAAAAGTAAATATTACGCTGCTGCTTGGTATATTGCTAAGTTTACATATAAATTATATAAAATCGAATATTCCACCGGAATATATTGAATTTGACACTATAGCAATATTTTCATTTGCACTTATATTTGGGACGTACTATCTCAGTCCTGATCTGGATATTCAAAGTGATCCCTTCAGAAGATGGGGAATTCTTAAATATATCTGGTGGCCTTATCAAAAAATTTGTAAGCACCGTGGAAAATTGCACCATCCGTTATTAGGCCCTATCATCATAATTTCAACTGTAGGTTTATTCATCATAGCACCAGTTGTCAAATTGTTCAACTTAGAAATTACTAACATCCCGACAAAATATATTATTTCATTATTAACTGGAATCGTTATTTCTATTGAAGCACACATAATTACAGATATAATATACACTAAAGCAAAAAGAAAATCCACTAAAATAAAAAAGAAACTAAAAAATATTCGCACCACCAAATCATAAATTTCTATATTCTATTTTCTACATTCTATTTTCTACATTCTATTTTTTAGTCAGTTTTTATAGAATTCCATACCAGACGGTTGTTGGTGGAATATAATGTTTACTCTTTATAGTGGGCTTTTCGTTGGATTGATCATTGATTATTAACATGAGCCGATAATAAAAAACAAAAGTTTAATAGAAAGAAAAGCATATGTCCAGATGTTTCCAAACCATCAAAAACCCTGATTTTCTTGTATTTATAAAAGGTTTGATAATTTTCCAGCAAGAATTTTAGCCCCGAAAAAGAGCTCATTTCAAGCCTTTTCTGGCCAAACGCCGGAAATTTTTGCCCTATTCGCGAGCAAGATCCACTAAAACAAGGATTGAAACATACAGACCTCAAGCCTCGCAGGCGCAAATACAATATTCGCGAGCAAGATCCACTAAAACAAGGATTGAAACTATTTATGACGATTGTAAATATAATTGCTACCATAAATATTCGCGAGCAAGATCCACTAAAACAAGGATTGAAACATAAAAAATAAAGGATATAAAGATGGGAAAATAGGTATTCGCGAGCAAGATCCACTAAAACAAGGATTGAAACTTGCGGCTTCTGCTGAGTCTTCAAGGTTGAGATAAAATTCGCGAGCAAGATCCACTAAAACAAGGATTGAAACAAAACCATTGCGCGCCCGATCCAGCAAAATCCGTACAGGATTCGCGAGCAAGATCCACTAAAACAAGGATTGAAACTTAGGAGGCTCGACCGGGGCAGATTCAGTAACGGCATTCGCGAGCAAGATCCACTAAAACAAGGATTGAAACATCAAGAGGCAGTTCCATGTGGTTTCGCTCATAACATTCGCGAGCAAGATCCACTAAAACAAGGATTGAAACAAAAATTTTCGTAAGTTTTTTTTCGTTTTTAGGAAGATTCGCGAGCAAGATCCACTAAAACAAGGAGTGAAACCCTGGCACTCAAGGATAAGAGCGGTCAGAAAAGTAAATTCGCGAGCAAGATCCACTAAAACAAGGATTGAAACAAGAATGGCTCGCGTCTGAACTACTTTTTATCGTAAGATTCGCGAGCAAGATCCACTAAAACAAGGATTGAAACTATTTACGCTCGATACAATACTCCCTAAACGTTTTATATTCGCGAGCAAGATCCACTAAAACAAGGATTGAAACCCCAGGCCGCGTTGCCCCGGGGGCCAATGTAATATTCGCGAGCAAGATCCACTAAAACAAGGATTGAAACATCCAGACGGGCTTCGTCTGCCTTGTATTCTCCCCAGGATTCGCGAGCAAGATCCACTAAAACAAGGATTGAAACATACAAATGCCAAACGGGTGACCAAAGAAAGTTTTCATTCGCGAGCAAGATCCACTAAAACAAGGATTGAAACTCTTCCTGTATTTCCATTATCCCGACAATGCCTCTGTCGAGAAGTAGCTTCCATAAAAAATGCTAAAACCAAAACCTAAAATAACCCCCAAAGTAATTATTTACAAGGGAGAATAGTCATGACCAGCGAAACCGAAACTCCAGAATGTTGCCCTCGATTTGACCCCGCCCCCTGGGATGGAAAAGTCTTTGATTGGAACAATAAAAGGTTCATCAAGGATTCCGTTACCACACAGAATTACATGCCCCTGAACTTCGGGGAAGTAATAATGAGGATGAACGAGAAAGTTGCCAGGGCTGGTGCGGAAATGCCTGACGGGCTCT
This sequence comes from Methanosarcina sp. 1.H.A.2.2, assembly GCF_000979975.1. Taxonomy (NCBI): domain Archaea; kingdom Methanobacteriati; phylum Methanobacteriota; class Methanomicrobia; order Methanosarcinales; family Methanosarcinaceae; genus Methanosarcina; species Methanosarcina sp. 1.H.A.2.2. The sequence goes on along the minus strand of NZ_JJQL01000003.1, from coordinate 45,840 downwards.
GTCTGTCGGACCATACCTCCGAAAGCAATATGGACCTCTATCTGGCTGTTGACAGAGAGGTCGATGGGGCTGAAAATCTAACCCTGAGCGGGAAGTTCTTGAGCAAAGTGTACGAGGGAGATTTTGAAAAAACAGGGGAATGGTGTGCGGACTTTGAAGGCTATGCAAAAGGCCGGGGGCTCGAAATCAAGAAATGGTATATGTGGTACACTACCTGTCCCGCCTGTGCCGAAAAATACGGGAAAAATTATGTTGTTATCGTTGCCGATGTTTAAAATAAAAATAGAGTGATAATAGTACCGGTTTACGTCTATTCCAGGTATTATCTTTAGGAGAAATTAGCAAAGAAATGTACTTAAAATAGTCCTCTTGAGCTGGGGTTTCCCACACAAAGAATTTCACCTTAAATTCAAATGGTCCATTGAATAGTGGAAAGTCTCATTTTTCTAAAGTGTTTTTTCGGATAAAAAAGGAAATAAGGTGTGTTTTCTCCTTATTTGAAGACATTGAACTTACATTTTAAGCATAATCTCCACGATTGCCTGCAGCAGGAGATAATTTAAGTGAATTAGCAAGCTTTCACAGGTTATTCATTTTATATCTGATCAAACCAGCTATCGAATGCAGCAGAATTCCGGTAAAAGCCATAAAAATCCCGATGAAAGTCAGCAGCAACATCAAAACAGCAGTCTCGAGATTAAAGTTTCCATCAGGATAAAAGGTTTGTACATGATTAAGGTGTATATACAACCCGACTGCTACAAGAGTGAAACCTGGCAGAGTAAAATAATACAGCGGGCTATTAAATTCCATCTCGTGAAAAATGTTTAACAAAACATTCGGACCATGCCCTAAAGGATTTTCCTTTGAGCAGTTTACATCACACACTTGAGTCACATTTTGAAGCGTAAGATCACCTTCCAGGTCATCAAAGAAATTATTGCAAACTTATGGAATTGAGCTAATTTTCTGGATGAAGAGACTTCAATATATAAAAATCCATCTAAAGAATTAGATGTGAATAAAAATGTATCAACTGGAGAACATAGAAGAGCACGGAAATCTCTGTTCAGATACGTTCTTTATTCCGTATTTTCCGTGCTTTCAGTGATATAATTCAATCCATTTTCTCCAAAAAAAGAATTCTGGCATATAACTGTAGAATAGATTTCACTAACCGGAGTGCAAGAAACTCTTTCTCCTGGCCGATGGCAGAAAAAATATATTAAAAAAGAATTGAACCCCCCGTAAAACCTGATTCTTGCCCCTGAAGGAGAGGACTTACTTTTTAGCTTTATAAAGCAGATTAACCATATACATATAAACAGGTGGTTAAGCAACTAACCAGTCATTTATAAACAGGTGGTTAAGCAACTAACCAGTCATTTATAAACAGGTGGTTAAGCAGCTAACCAAAATATGGAAGGATTAAAAGTTATTTCTTTGTCTCCCTTCCTCTACCCACTTTTTTCTCAGTTTCCTCTCCTTTTGGTCCTCTCCTTGTCCGTACACTTCTCTCAGTTCTCTCTCCTCTTTGCTCCCTTCCCTGACCCCAACTTTTCTCAGTCTTCTCTTCTTTTGGTTCTTTCCTCGTCCATTCGCTCTTCTTAGGCCCCTCTCCTCTCTGGTCTCTTCCGTATCCCCGACTTTTCTTAATTATCTCGCTTGTTGGCTCCCTCTTTGTCCATACGCTCTTCCTGACTTCCGGCCTTCCCTCTTCTCTTTCATCTTCATCTTCGTCTTCATCGTCATCCAGATCGAATCCTAGTTTTGAGCTTAAGGAATTTCTGGCTTTTCGGGCTTCGACATAGTCCGGATTGAGCCTGATGGCTCTATCAAGGGCTCCGAGGGCTTCTTCACCTTTTTCCAGACCGGCGAGAGCCAGGCCTTTGCAGTACCAGGCTTCCGCAAGATCGGGCTTTATTAAAATGGCTTGACTGCAGGGCCCAAGCGCTTTTTTATGTTTGCCGAGCTTGAGGTGGACCATTGCTTTTCCGACCCAGATCTTTGCATTGTCCGGGTTTATTTTGAGGGCGGCATCATAGGCTATTGTGGCTTCCACAGGCCTGTCCAGGTTGTAGAGAGCAAAGGCTTTGCCTTCCCAGGCACGGGAGAGGTCCGGGTTTATTTTGAGGGCGGCATCGTAAGCTATTATGGCTTCTTCGTATCTGCCGAGGTCAACGAGGACTGAGCCTTTTGCGTTCCATGCACCCGCGAGTTTAGGATTGGCAGCAAGGGCTTTTTCAGAAGCTTCAAGGGCTTTTTCGTGCTGTCCGAGCCTGCAAAGGACTGAGGTTCTAAGGTTCCAGGTCTTGTCGCTGTTAGGCTTTATTTCAAGCAGCCTGTCAAAAGCCTGCAGGGCATCTTCATCCCTTTTGAGCTGAAGGAGCACGAAACCTTTTTCGTAGAGGTAAGCAGGATTCGAAGGTTCGATTTCAAGAGCTTTTTCAAAGGCTTTCAGGGAATCGCTGTACATCCTGTGCCTTAGAAACACTGCGGCTTTGCCTGCCCAGGCGGCTGCATCCCCAGGGTTATTCTGAAGTGCTTTATCATAAGGAGCAAGTGCTTTATTCCGGCGTTCATAGGCTGTGTCACCAGCATTATCGGGCCTGCCTCCACCTTTCAGGGGAGTTCTGCCTGTCTTGCCTGTCTTGCCAGTCTTACATGTTTTGCCTGCTCTGTCTGGCCTACCTGTCTTGCCAGTCTTACATGTTTTGCCTGTTCTGTCTGGTCTACCTGTCTTGCCTGTACTGCCTGGTCTACCTGTCTTGCCTGTACTGCTTGGCCTACCTGTCTTGCCTGTACTGCTTGGCCTACCTGTCTTGCCTGTACTGCTTGGCCTACCTGTCTTGCCTGTACTGCCTTTATTTTTGTTAAAATCATTTGCCATAGTATCGGTCCCGTGTAATTAGGTTTAGAGTAACTCTTTTTTGCAATGAGAATTCGGTACACACCCAACCTCCCCTGATGGGCGGCAAATTCTCCGAGAAATCTAATTTCAAACTCCGTTCTCGTATTTCAAACTGATCCTGTTAACCTATTCCTGCTAACCTATTCCTGTAAATCCATTTCAAGCGGAGGATATTCGATATAGATCCGGAAACGAGAAGAAACCTTCCCGGCAATTCCGAAAAAGCCGAAAATAGCAGATATGGGTAGATAATTCTCCTGTAAAATAAAGAGGTAAAGCCCAATATTAAATGCACCCTTATATAAACCTAGACCCGAATTCTGAAAACCCGGATCCATTTCATGCATCTTCGGTTAAGTGAGGAATCATGATAATTACATCCATTCCCACAACATGGTTTTCAGGAACAAACTCTTCTAAGTTTAATGGAAGTAAAAATTGCTGTTTTTGATCGTACATTTTGAACATTTTTCAAATATGGATAGATAATGTAAGATAGCCTGTCTATCTGACATTTCTTTTTTTCCATTTTTATTTCAACAAAAGGTAGTTTTCATGTACAGCAGCTAATTATTCTCCTCTCAGCTCAAGCCCTACTTTAACTCCCCTCATAACCGCTTCAGTAATCTGTTTTCCAAACTCCGTACTTGAGCCTGCATAAGGGATTTCCTTATTTTCCTGATTTCCAGGATCAGACCCTGAGGAACCCGTTTCATAGGCAACGATTACGGCATCCGTATTCGTGCCCAGGAAAGTGTATCCTTTTTCAAGAAGCGCAAGCCCTTTAGCTTCGGTGGCTGTGATGATCGCACCGAAGAGAGCTGTTTCAGATAGTCTTGCTTTTGAGATTAGAATTATGTTTATGGTTCCTACCTTTGCTCTGAATTCCGAGCCGTTGCTTACGCCAGCGGTTATAAAGGCTGTTAGATAGTCGTCTTCAACGACCTGGAGGTATTCCATTTTGACAGCTGTAAGGAGGCCGAAATTGGCTGTTTCAAGTCCCAGTTTCAGGGCTTCTTCTTTTACGAATTCCCGAGGGTCAGGAGGGTTGAAGGTCCTTGACACCTGTTTGTTGAAAAGATAGTTTACCCGTGCGCGGCCACCATTTAAGCCTGTGCTCACGGCTTCGAAATCGCCTTCGATTACAAGAGTGCTGTCTTTTACGTAGTATCGCATATAATGATCACGTTTTTTCCAGAGGATAATATGCTTAATGGTACCTCCCGAGATAATACTTCCCGAGATAATACTTTCAAGGATAATACATTCCAGGATAATACTTTCAAGGATAATACATTCCAGGATAATACTTTCAAGGATAATACTTTCAAGGATAATACTTTCAAGGATAATACTTTCAAGGATAATACTTCCCTATCAAATCTGGGGGGAAGGTTTGGAAAATGAAGTCGGCGGACCACAAGTTTAGCGGGGGAGCGTGTTACATTTTCTCTATTGCTTTCAGACAGTTCTTTGCTTCTCTCAGGAGATACTTTCTGTAACGTGCATTCCATTTTAATATGGCAATTCTCAGCAGGCCATAAGCCATGTAAAATGGGATAACCCTGGTTATTTTATGAAATTCTTCTTCATCTCTGCTGTAATGCTTCAGGAAATGACGAATATATGGCTCTGCCCTCTGGCTCGATCCTTTCCGCGCAAAATAGTGCTTTAGCTCGGCGCAAAGTATCCCGATGTCACATGCTAAATGCCCATGCCGGGATGCCAGTTCAAAATCAAGAAGAAATGGTCTTCCCCTATGGAATATATAGTTTACAGGGGTGGAATCATTGTGGGTCATACAGCCGCTTTCTCTGTCCAGCAGGGGACTCTGCCGCCATTTTTCAAGCAGATGTTTATACTTTTCTTTTTCATGCCGGTCTATTTTGAGATGCTTCAAAACATAATTAAATTTTGAAAATTCATTCTCTTTATCATAATATGTCTGCGTATTTTCATGAAGCTTTCTTAGCATACCTGCCACAAGTTCTAACTTTTCCTTAGGCTCTTTTCCGTGCTCAAAATACCAGAATAAAGACCTTCCAGGCACGTATTTGCTGACCAGGACGCAACAAAAATCGTTATGTATTGCGATCGGTTCCGGGACGTCAATTATTTTTCTGGCTTTTTTAAGGTATTCATATTCCTTTTTCATAAAAACGTAACTATCGTATTTTTTGATCATTCCCGTGGGTATTGCAAAAAATTTAGCTACAACACTGAACCCTTCCCCTTTAAACTCATATCTGCAGACCCTGTGCGATGCATTACTGAGTTTAAAGATACGGACTTCACAGTTTTTATTCCGTATTCTATCCCCGAGCACCTCGATAAGCCAGTCCCTGAAAACATGGCCGGGCTTTACGGTCCTGACGTATTCAAAGGATGCCAAGAAATCTCCCAGCATTCATTTTGTTTTGTATCCTGAAATTATTTGGCATATTGAAAAAAATGTTTGCATTGTTCAATAATGGATATCGTCGTAGTCTGGACAAAGGTAGATTCCAAAAAACCCGTTTTCGTTGTGAACGTTCCCACTGGACAAACCCGCTCGGTTACAAGTCCTTCAGGTATTTTTGATGAATACCTCCGAGCAGGTTCATGGTATTATGTTCAACAGGATACTTTGAAATCCGGTTCTGAGTACAGAATCAAATACTATTGGAAATCTAATGGACCCGGACTTGAATCAATACCTGATAGCGAAGCTCCGGAAATCTGATACAAAGCTTCATTCATTGATTATCGGTAAGAAATATTCTTGCCTGAAGGGTGTCGACCAGATATAAGAAATTATCAAGAATCGTTTGCAGATTTTGCTTTTATTACCGGAAATCGACACCTTCTTCCAGCCCGAGGACGGATTGAAAAAAATGGCTCTTCAGCCGGGCAGCCTGTTGCACACCAATTGAGAGCCCATTTACCTGGAGAAAATTGCTTTTCTGACAAGCCACTCCTGTGTTTCAGGGTCATGTAGAGCACAAACATGTTGATCTTTTAAGTTTAGGGAATTTGTTCATTACTTGATAGGGAAAACAACGAACGGGATCTTTTTAGCCCTGAATTTGGGGGGGTCAGAGAGTTGTGATTCGAATCCACAAAATCCTTCGATTCTAGATCTTAAGTCCAACTGCATACAAATATTTATATATTTAGAGAGATGTTATTATAATTACTTAAATTGTGTGAACAGACCTCCCGCTTGAAATGTGCAATCAGGCGGGAAAACCCCAACAAAATATCTTTTTTATCTCTTTCCCTTGCTTGAAATTACTTTTTAGGAAAAAGAACAATTAAATTTTGATAGCTTCTAAAATAGGGAACAAATCAGGAGCACATGTGGATGTAGATATGCAGGTAGATTCGGAGAAACAACCCGGAAAAGATTTTGGCTCAGGCATGACCTGTAAACCACAAGAAAATTAAAAAAAATGATGTAAGAGGTGCGATTCGAACGCACGAACTCCTACAAGACCAGGCTCTAAATCTTCTCATAGAGGCTTACAGGTATCCAGCAGTTTATTTTCCTCTTCTCTTCAGGCATGTATCGGATTAAATTTTTTATGATATAGTTGTATCCTTTTTGGGTCCTTTTGTATCCAGTTCAGTGAGAACACAGGCAAATTACTTTTATACCCCTGCCTTGACAGACATCAGTCTGCCCTGGAGGGGTAGTTTACCAAGGATTAACCTACGAAAAGGAAATTCTCGAATTGCCATGGATCGGGATCGGGTTTCACAGCTGGATTTTCTTTGAAAAATACTTTGCGATTTTTAAGCGGTGTCCAGTCCGAAGGTGTGGAAATAAATTTTCCAAGATACGGTTTGGCAATATCCAGGACAAAATCGTGAGGTAAGTCCTCAGGTGTTTTAATACCTTCTCGCGGATTTTCAAGCATCCAGAGTATAGCAGCAACAATGCCTGCAGCTACCTGAAGAGTAGTAGCATTCTGACCGGGAGCAAGGGGTCTGGCCTCTTCAATGCTCAATGAGCTCCCGGTCCACCAGGAATTATAAGAATGGCCCATCAAGAGTGCCCCTATTATGTCCTCGCCGGACACGATTTCATTTGTCATAATCCTGAGTCTGGGTTGAAGCTCATAATTTCGGCCTCGCAATTCGCAAAGAGAAGAAAGTGTATCATGACAGGGCATATAAGCATAATGTACGGTAGGCCTATAGACCGCCTCTCCATCTTCCCGAACAGTTAACAGTTTTGAAAGGCCATATGATTCGCCATGACGGATCGCCATACCTACAATTTCTTCATCCGGTATCCACGATCTGACCCATGTATTCATGCCCATCTGGGGCAAGAAAATCATATTTTTCGGTCCGTAAGGAGGTATATGTGCCAGGGGCGGCAGTTTGCTCTCATGCGTTCCCCAGGCTATTTCAACAGGAGCTGTTCCTTCTTCTCTCAATCCTTCAATGCTCCATGTCCCTACGAATTCATTAACTTCCTTTGCCCGGTTTGCTACTTGAGTATCTCGCTCGCTACAATGGATCACTCTGACTCCCAGTTTCTGAGCCAGGCGGGCAAAATCCCTGTTCTTTGCAAGGAGGGTAATTTCCTGTTCATCCTCAGGAGAGACTTTCTTATCAGCACAGGTGCAGGCGGCAATATCCAGCAAGCCTTGCTTTACGAAATGAGTTATCAGGCCAGGATTTGCGCCATGGTCAACAACAGCAGTCGGTGCATCTTTCCAATCACGGGAAAGTTCACGTAATCTCATTTGCCGCAAATAAAGAGATTTTTCCAATAGACTTCTGGTCAAAAAATCCTCAGTAGGATCCCATACTTCAACCGAAGTGTTAACGTACAATACATTGTGATCATGGCACCACTTAAGGATGTCATTAGCACCTATATTCCACGAAAGATCAATGATCAAGCCTTCATTTTCCATATATTGTGACAAAACTTGATCCAAATTTGTAGGGGTAATCTTTTCACAGACAAATCTTAATCCTTGATTAGTATATTTTTTCAGGGCTTTTGATTTGTCTTCAAAATCAATTAAGGTAATGTTTTCTAGCGGAACATCGAGTTTGTCCAGTAAAATGGGTAGAGTACATTGTGAAACTGAGCCATAACCTATAATGAGGATTTTATTGGAAAACTTTTTTTTCATAGGATTCGTAAACGCAAGACATTGATATAACTTTTCGCCTAAATACGGCCCGACTTATTTAAAGATATATAGATGTCCTTGCCTGAAAAGATAGTAATCTTGCATATTCTCAAAAAATCTGAACAACTTTCATCCCAAAATCCGGACCACTGGTTAAGAGACATTATTTACAAAACAGATCGGTGCAAATGTGAAAAGTTAAGTTCCGAATTAAAAAATATATAATATAAGTGATTGAAATGTGTCCTCATGAAAAGGAATAAATCATAAACTAAAAATTTTGATCGAGAATATTGATGCAAATTAACCAATAGTGGCCGTTTATTAATTTTATATTTCTCATAAAAGTGTTAAGAAAAAGGTCTATAATATCTTAATAACATGCCAACAAATGAAATAATCAGTTTTACTCGATATAATTAAAAAAGTTTAGTGCGAGAGGTGCGATTCGAACGCACGAACTCCTACAAGACTGGACTCTGAATCCAGCGCCTTTGACCTGGCTGGGCAACTCTCGCATGATGTACTTTGCGTTGTTCAGCAGCACATAGTAGTATTCTTTGTTCTTAAACTTTTTCCTTGAATGCATTCTCAGAGGGTGAAAAATCCCTCTAACCGGGAAAATATATTTATTTTTCTGGCATTCCCTCACCAATAATAGGGAAAATTGATGAAATATTATCTCATCAATTTCAGGATAAGGGCTTTCTGGGCATGCAGGCGGTTTTCTGCCTCTTCGAAGATTACAGAGTTCGGGCCGTCCATGACCTCATCCGTAATTTCCAGGCCTCTTCGTGCAGGCAGGCAGTGCATTACTAGTACGTCCGGCTTTGCAACTCCAAGGAGTTCGGTATTGATCTGGAACCTGGTAAAGTCCTTCAGGCGCTTTTCCTGTTCGGCTTCGTCACCCATGGAGACCCAGACATCCGTATAGATAATGTCAGCATCCTTTGCGGCAGCTTTCGGGTCATCTGTGATTGTGAACTTGCCTCCCAGAGCTTTTGCCTGTTCAAGGAACTCGGCTTTTGGCTCATAGCCTTTCGGGCAGGCAACGACAAACTCCATTCCCATGATAGCCGAACCCAGTAGGGCAGAGTTGCAGACATTGTTTCCGTCTCCTACCCAGGCGAATTTCAGGCCTTCGAACTTTTTCTTGAACTCCAGGATGGTCATGAAGTCGCCAAGGATCTGGCAGGGATGCTCCCTGTCTGAGAGGGCATTGATCACGGGCAAGTTTGAGTATTTTGCAAGCTTCTCCACAGTATCGTGGCTGATTACTCTGGCCATGATTCCGTGCAGGTACCCGGAAAGGGTTCTTGCGGTGTCCTCAATGGTTTCACCTCTACCTATCTGGATATCCCTGAAATTCAGGTAGAGAGAATGTCCCCCGAAATCGGTCATTGCAACCTCAAAGGAAACTCTGGTCCTTGTTGATGACTTCTCAAAAATCATCCCAAGGCTTTTGTTCTTAAGGTACTCTGTGTTTTCTCCTGCCTTACGCTTTGCTTTCAGGTCCACGGCCGATTCAAGGAGTTCGTAGATCTCCTCCCGGGACAGGTCCGTTATAGAAAGTACATCTTTCTTCATAGTCTCAAACCCCGAATTATTTCTGGCTGAATTTAAACTTTATAAGAAGAAGCGTTAAACCCCCGGTTTAGCCTGAGGGATATAAGCGTCAACTTCCACAAGATTCGTTTCGTTATCCTTTGACTTGATATGCATCGAAACCAATATAATATTAAGCAATGGTTACGAGAACCAAGTGGCCAATGCAATATATGTTCACCTTCAGACTCACAGATCATGGAAAATACACCGTCTCTAGCTTGAAACCAGATAAAGCCGAAACAAGCGACGGAGCGGGACATAGTAGGGCAGGGACTGCCCGAATTAATGCCTTTGGAGATTCCGGAAGGTAGTCTATGAATTAGGAAGCCCGTTAAATCTTTAGATTTAGCGGGCAGTTCACATTATTGCATAGTAATTATTTACACGCGCTACTCCTGCATAGTGTTTTAAACAGTTAGCCTCTAATTTCTTTCATATGGTCAATTCTTCTCTGGATAAGACCGGCAGTGCCTATATCTTTCCGGAAGAAAAGTTTGCCCCGAATATTTTCAAGAGCGTTCTGGGCGATTTTTTCTGCAGCCTCTATTGTTTCGGCACACCCGACGACAGCAACGGCACGGGAACCGGTAGTGTAAATTTTCCCCTCTTTTTCATACACGCTTGCATAGTAGACTGAAGCCTCTCCTATATCTCCTACAACTACTTCGCTGTCTTTTTCAGGGTTATCCGGGTAGCCTGCGGGAACTGCGTACTTGCAGACTGTCGCTTTCCTGCTGAACTTTACAGGCAGGCTTTCGAGGGTTCCTTTTACCACAGCAGACATAATTTCTACAAAATCAGTCTCGATAAGAGGGATAACATTCATGGCTTCAGGGTCTCCGAACCGTGCATTGAACTCCACGACTTTGGGGCCGCTTGCCGTCAGGATAAACTGCCCGTAAAGAATGCCCTGGTACCCTGTCCCTGTTTCCTCATACAGCGCTGTTACGGTATGCTGCATAATCTTTTTTGCTTTCTCAAGGTCTTCAGAAAGCATGAAAGGAAGGATTTCTCCTGCATCGGTGTATGAGCCCATACCGCCTGTATTCGGTCCGAGGTCTCCTTCATAAGCTCTCTTATGGTCCTGCACTGCAGGGAAAAAAGCAAGGTTTTTTCCGTCCACAAAAGCCTGGAGGGTAAATTCCTCTCCTATGAAACGTTCCTCAATAACCACAGACCCTTTTTCCAGAAGCTCGCTTGTATATTCCCTGGCAGCTTTGAGGTCAGGGAGCTGGTCACCCATCACCTTTACGCCTTTACCGCCTGTAAGCCCGGAGGGCTTGACTGCAACATCGCCCAGCTTTTCGATGAAAGCATGTGCAGGAACCTCATCCGTGAAAACTTCATAGGCAGGGCAGCCTTCGATTCCATATTTCTTCATGAAGTTTCTTGCCCATGCCTTATCAAACTCAATAACTGCACAGGCTTTTCTAGGACCTACAACAGGGATCCCGGCTTCCCAGAGGGCATCTGCAACTCCTGCTGCAAGCGGAGCTTCAGGACCCACAAAAGCCATCTCAATGTTCCTGGCTTTTGCATATTCAACAATTTTTACAACCTCGGTTTCCTTTTCAAGCAGGAAATCCTCACAGAGTGAGGCAATTCCGGGGTTTTTCTTTGCCATTAACGCATAAAGGCTGGGGTTATGCTTGCTTTTCTTAATTCCTTCGGCAATTGCGTGTTCCCTTCCGCCGCCACCGATAAGCAAAATCTTCATTTTCATTCTCCTTGTTCAAAAAAAATTATTTTTTAATCTGAAATTTGTTCTTGATACCTGATGAGGAAATACAGTGAAGAAAAGGTGATGGATTATTAGGCTCGCAATACCTTTCTTTCTATTTCAAAAGCATTTTTATCTTTATAATCGATATTTTTAATCAACAATACAATAAAGGATTCCCTAATTCTCTATTTCTTCTGATAAATATCTTCTCATTGTTAAGCTTCAAATCCCGAGTTTCGCCGCTCGAATTGCGCCTCGCCCGAATTGCGCGGGGGGATCACAGGAAATCGAAAATTTTCTGGGAGTTGCACTGCAAGTGCAACAGTACGCGGTCCTTTTCGCTGCGCTCAAGAGGACTAATTTATGGGTTTTAGCAGTGAACTGCGCTCAAGAGGACTTAATTCGAAATATTGGTGGAGCTTTTTATCACTTTGGGGAGTGTGGAAAATCAAGAATGCCCCGTCCTTTACAGGCTATCCGACAATTCCCTTCAATAGCACCCAAAATCATTCTTTTTCTATTTAAAAGCTTTAAATACCTCTTTTTAAACACGTTTTGCTCAAAAGATAATCCTGAGTAGTCATACTTTAAGTGCATTTAACCAAAAACAAGAGTAGACTTTCAAACGAAGAGATTTCAAAAAAGATTGAAACGCGCTCTTTCTTATTTTGAAGGGCCGCCAGACAAGCTGGCGGGAGCACTTTATAATTTTTTGATTGAAAAACAGTTTCCGGATAAAGGGAAGTATCTCTCGTGCAAGGTAAGATATTTCTCTATAGCATTCAGTCTCTATAAATAGTATTATTATAAGTTGAACAGTTGTTTTTCTGGCTGACAGGCTGAACGCAACCGAATGAGGTTCAGGAAAGTGCTCCAGCACTTCCCTTACTTAAACAGGGCATTCCTTACTTTAACAGATCATTCCTTACTTTAACAGATCATTCCTTACTTTAACAGATCATTCCTTACTTTAACAGATCATTCCTTACTTTAACAGGTCACTCGCACTTACCAGAGGCACAAGTTCGGCATCTACTTCATTCAGTTTTTCCCTTGCTCCTTCTTCCCTGTCCACTACGGTGATTACGTATTTAACACGGGCTCCGGTCTCCCTGACTACCTCGATCGCGTCCCTGACCGAGCCCCCGCTGGTTGTTACGTCTTCGAGCATTACAAGCCTGTCTTCCGGTTTAAGCTCGCCTACGAACCTGCTTTTTGTGCCGTAGTCCTTGACAGATTTCCTTACAATCAGCAGGGGAAGCTCAGTTTCGAGGGAAACCGCGGTTGCCAGAGGGACGCCTCCGAGTTCCACACCTGCAACTGTGTCCACATCCATTTCCTTTACTCTGAGGGCTGCCTGCCTGGCAATAATTTTCAGGGTTTTGGGATCGGTGCTGGCTTTCTTAATATCGATGTAATACTTGCTTTTCTTTCCCGAGGCGAGCGTGAAGTCCCCGTAGCGGACAGCTCCGCAGGCTTTCAGGGCTGCGATCAGTTCCTGTTTTTGTGATTCAAATTCATTTCCTGTTTCTGGTTTTGATTGACTCATTATCTCACCGGTGTTTGCAGCCTTATTAGCGCGATAAATATTTTTTAAGTTTTTTCCTGTGGTTTATTCTCAGTCGTTATACAGGGTTTTTCTCATCTTTTTATGCAATATTTTCCTTACAGGGCCTTCATAAATTTTCCAAGGATATTTCACCAGGGTTCTTTTTTCACACCTATAATGTATCCGATTATGTTTGTCGTAAGATGGAGCAGAGGCGTCATTATGAGGACAGTAAGCATGATTCCTGTGGTGAAATTGTTCACGAACCATTCAGGAGCTGCAAGGTATGTAAAAACCCAGGCCCCCACAACAAAGTCCAGCTGGTCTACAAGAGGCAGGGACGCTCCCCTTTTCAGGCCCATCCTGCGCTTGAAAAAGCTCTTGAACATATCTCCGAACAGGGCGCCTGAGGCAAGGGCGAGAACAACTTTCAACGCGCTTGCATAGTCCGGACCAAAGCCGGGCATTTCAATTCCCATAATCTCAAAGCCATTCATACTCAGCCAGATCTCAATGCATCCTGCAAGAAACCCGCAAAATATGCCTGAAAAGAGCCCTCTATAGGTCTTTCCGTCTCCCAGAATCCTTTTCCCGTCCTTATACGTCCTGCCTCCGTCAATAGGCTTTCCGCCCCCAAAGACGGCTGCGAAGGGATTGGGAAGGTATGCAGGAATCATCAGCCAGAATGCCTTGATTATCAGCTCTATCGTAGTATCAACTCTCTAATAACTCTCTAATAACTCTCTAATTTCCGGTTCATTCTTTCCTAAGGCAGAAGTTAACTTCCTTCCATATCCTTATCCTTTTTATTTATTTGTATGACTTGTTTACAAAGTAAGCCAGATAATTATTTTCCGCTTTCCTCTCCCCGTATTCTTCAACTTTTTTTAGGTACTTTTAAATAATGTGCTTAAGTAAATATTAATTCCTATTTAATGGTATTTATTTTATAAAGTAATATTTTATATCACATTTTTCAAGGTTTTTTATGAAGCCACTCAACAATATTCTCACAGTTCGCAGCACCATGCTTGCCACGGTCTTTGTCCTGGTGCTGCTCGCAGCTCTGATAACAATGGGTCTTTTAACCCCTTTTATCTTGAGGATCAGTACAGGAGAAGAGATCCTTCTCGATGCTGCATATTTTAACCTGCGTGCAGCCCTGCCCACCCTTGCTCTGGTCATGCTGCTGACCCTGTGTCTTCTCCTAAGAAGCGCAGGGAGAAAGGAGGCTCTGCTTGTCCTCGGGCTTGGAACTGTCGGTTCTGTGCTCTCGGTTATTTTTTCCCCCTTCTCAAGCCTGCCTCTTGACCTCGCATTTCCACTCCTTGCAGCAGCCTTTTTTGCGGTTGTGTACAGGCTGCTTTCTTTGCGGGAAAAGACCCTGAAAGGGACTCTACGGGGGGCTGGCTCCCATATTATCCACCTCGGGGCAGTCCTGCTTCTGGTTGGCATCCTCTTCAGCACGAACATGAATCTTGAAGATTCTGCTGTTGTCCCCCAGGGAGGAGTGGGCACTTTTAAATCTATGGGTTACAGCGTTCATGTTACCAACATCACATCGGGAATTGAAGGGGCTCCCTACGGGGGCTATCCTGGTTCGGCTTACGTGAGTACCGTATATTTTGATGTGTACAGGTGGGGCCAGCCTTTTGACCGCGGACAGGTCAGGTATATAAGTGATTTCAAGTGGGAACAGTCCTACACCGAGACCTATATTCACAGAGGGCTTCTGGAAGAACTGTTTATCGCTCCAAAATCCGTGGATACAAAAGCCCGGACCGTGGAACTTTATGTCCGGAAGGTGCCTTTCATGACCGCTCTCTGGGGTGGGTTTTATCTGATGGTGCTGGGCGTCCTGATACTCTTCCTCTCGGATTCCCTCCTGAGAGAAAAAGGTGCCTCAGGAGATGATCTTCCGGGAAACCGTTCATCTGAAAGAAGCTCTCAGGGAAATGAAACTAAAAATGATAATCGAAAGAAGCGAGTTAGTAAAAAAAATGTATGAGACGGGTGTGCAGATGGTGATCGTATGAATACTGGAATGGGGCTCATCTGGATAGCGGGAGCTTCCGGACTGCTTGCTTTTTTAACTTCCCTGTTTTCCTTCTTCAGGCAGGACCGGAAATTTATGGTCCTTTCCGAAAAGCTGGAACTTGCAGGAGGGGCGGGAATAGTGATCGCGATATTCCTGCTTGTCTACCACCTGCTTGGTGTGGACACGGAATACAGTTATGTCTTTCAGCACTCCAGCACTGACCTTGCCTGGCACTACAGATTTTCGGCGCTCTGGGCAGGACAGGAAGGGTCATTTTTGATCTGGACAGGTTTTATCTTCATAATGCTTGCAATAACGCGTTTTACAGGCACTGGGAAAATTCTCCGGGAGACAAATCTCTTTGCCCTTATGAGATCGGTTTCACTTTTTGTAGCCTCTGTATTCCTGCTACTTCTGGCGTTGAAAAACCCTTTTTCAATGTATTATCTAACAGGTGCAGGAATACCTGAAGTTACAAACTGGAACCTCTTAGTGGAACCTTTCGTTGTTTCTTACGGACAGGGCATGAACCCTCTGCTCAGGAACCTCTGGATGGCTATCCACCCCCCTCTGCTGTTTCTCGGCTATGCAGCTTTCACCCTCCCTTTCTCTGCTGCAATTGCAGGCCTTGCCCTCAAGGACAACAGGTGGTCCGAACTTGCAACAGGCTGGATGCGCGTTTCCTGGCTCTTCCTTACACTTGGGATCGGATTCGGAGCATTCTGGGCATATGAAGTGCTTGGCTGGGGTGCCTGGTACTGGACCTGGGACCCTGTAGAAACTTCTTCCCTGATTCCCTGGCTTACGGCAACAGCTTATCTGCATGCAAAGCTCAGGGTCCGGCAGGGAGAATATGGTTTTATGCTCCCGATGCTTGCACTTGTCTCTTTTATCCTGGTCATTTTCTCGACCTTTGTCACAAGAAGCGGGCTGTGGGTATCGGTGCATTCCTGGCAGGACTTCACAACAGAAGGGATGATAATTGCTTTCTTCCTGCTTGTCCTTACAGGTTCAAGCACAGTTCTTCTTGCCAGGAAGTATTTTGGCGAGGAATAAATTTAGGAGCGTCTAAGGCTAATCCCTGTCATTTTAATGGCGGGATACAGCCGTCAACTCTTCAATAATACGCTTATTGGCAACGTTTTTAAACTTTCAAACCTATACTCTATTGTCAAGTTTTGTTCTGGAAGCTGTGAATGCTACAGAAGTCGCTTGACTTTGCTCTGAACTTAAACTATGAGGTTCTATAGAGGAGTTCTATAGGTAAAAGTTTGAACGGTGTTGGCGAGACAAACATTATTTGCTCTAGGGCGGTATAGCATAGGTGCAATCCCTTAGATGCCTGCCAATTCATTGTCGGGAGCCGTCACATTCCCAAAAAGCTCTTTATATATTTTTTCAGAACTTTTTAATCTGGGTAATTTTTCCTTGTATATGGAAATGCTTTATAATCCGTTATTTTTCTATAATAGTAATTTGTTATCTATCTACAATGTAATTTGTTATCTATCTACAGGGTTCTTAATATCCTCAAATGCCTGACTGCAGAAATCTGGGCAGGTATTTATATATCTAGAGTTAGGTCAGATGCCTGTAATCCATAATACTCAATAGTTACCCATGCGTCTTCGGTTAAGTGATGAATCGTGATAAATTGCCTCCACTTCCACAACATTTGTCAAATATTTGATTCAATTGGAGGCCGGAACAAGGTATCGATTTCATGTAATTATGCCAAAACTTAAGGCTGGCTTCCAGTACAAAATCGATAGCTTTAGGGCAAGAAAATTCCTTAACCGATGACCAATGAATAGTTACCTAACCTGAAACCGTCTACATTATAATACTGGGATTGCCTCATCTGGTAGATATTTACTTTCAGGTTGTATCTGCCAGTGCCCTAGCATGGCTTCTCAGGGGGTAATAATTCTCAAGACTGTAAATTCGTTATATCAGAAAGTAAAATCCATAACCTTTGAATTCCTTAATACTTATGGTTATGAAAACTTTAAGTCCTTTGTAGAAGCTCTATGGAAATCTATTAATTATTTTAGAGAATTTCATGTTCTACTTTCCGGAAACTTCAGAATTTGCTTGGGATTTTCCAATATCACAGAAGAACTATAGAATCTGGAATGTTTTCATCCCAGGCAAAAAGGTGCGTGAAAAATGATAGAAAGTGTACTCTGGCTCGCAGTTGGGTTAATGATTGCGTCATCCGTTATCCCCAGAACCTCAAGAGTTCATAAACTGGTAGGGGGTATAGGGTGGGGTGTTTTTTCCATCCATTGGGGTTACCAGCCTCTCCACTACATTGAGACCCTGGACTATGCCAATGTGGGCCTTACATTTGTATTTGCCCTGTTCTGCTTACTTATGGCATATATCATGTTTAGGGAGTACAGGGAAGGCCCTCTCCTTATAAAAAAGAATAGAGAAGTGATGCACTCGGAAGTTTCAACTCAGATTGCGGGAGATTCCCTTGACATAACTTCAATGATTACAAGTGCAAGTGCCCTTGGTGCTCTTGTTTATTTCCCGTTTGCAAATTTCTCTTCCCTGAACACCTGGATAATTGGCAACGTTACCTCACAGGTTATCTGGGTTCTTCAGTACTTCGATATCCCGGCATACATGAAAGCATGGAATATGATAACCCTTAATGGGTATACGGTTGAGATTATCCTGGCCTGTACTGCAATTGAAAGCATTGCTCTTTTTATGGGGCTAATAGGTGCGGTTAAAGCTCCCCTGAATCGTCTGGTCATGGCTTTCATCGTATCCGTACCTGTGATCTATGTGCTCAACCTTATCAGGGATATTTTTGTGGTTGTAGCTTATGGAGAACAGTGGTTTGGTGCTGATAGTTTCATAATTGCCCACAACTACATTGCAAAGGCAGGGTCAGGGATCGCTCTCTTTGCAATTTCATATGCAGTACTCAAGATTCTGCCTGAGTTGCTGGGAATGATCGACGGCCTTTGGGTCATACTTTCCGAAGAATTGAAATATCTTCTGCATAGATTTGCTGGGGAATGAGATCAATGATCGCAAAAGGATCTGAACCCTGGCTTTTTACAGCTGCGTCTGTAACTGCCCTGTTTGCAATTCTCTCAAGGGCAACGAATAGTTTACCCTTTCTTAATCATGCAGCTTATATGGGGATGGCATTAACTTTCTTTATGGTTATCTTTTTCAGGGATCCCGAAAGAAAGGTAGAAGTCTCTGACGCTTATATGATCTCCCCTGCCGATGGTACGATTATCGATATCAGGGACAGGAAAATCTGCATTTTTATGTTCCTTCAGAATGTACATGTAAACAGAGCTCCGATTTCCGGACGAATCAGGGAAATTACCTACAAGAAAGGTGGTTATCTCCCTGCTTTTTGTAAGGATTCGGAAAGGAATGAAAGAAACGAGTTCCTTATCCATAGCAAGTACGGGGATGTACAGGTCACACAGATTGCAGGCACCATCGCCCGCAGAATTGTCACATATTCAAATGTGAATGACACTGTCGAACAGGGTCAGCGTATCGGAATGATCCGTTTTGGGTCCAGAGTCGACGTAACAATTCCTCATGATTTCGACATTACAGTTTGTAAAGGGGAGCGGGTACTTGCAGGCAAGACCGTTATAGCAACAATAAAAAATGACAGGGACTTTTGAATATGAACGTATTTCAAATGTTAAGACTCCCGGACCTGGTCTCTCTTTTGAACCTGATCTGCGGGATTGGCTCCATTGCAGTAGCTGCCCAGAGTAACTCTTTTGGCTTTGCTTTGATCTTACTCCTGATTGCGGCAGTTGCAGATGGGGCGGACGGATACATTGCTCGCAGATTCAAAGGGGGAGAACTCGGGGAGCAACTTGACTCCCTGGCAGATACAGTCTCTTTTGGGGTTGCCCCTGCTCTTCTCATATTCCTGGAATTCGGGGAAAACGAACCTCTTGTCGCGATATTTGCAGTTTTTTATGCTGTATGTGGTGTGCTCAGGCTCGCTCGTTTTAATTCTACGATATCTACCCCGAAGACAGGATTTGAAGGGCTTCCTATCACCGCAGGCTGCATTATGCTGGTTACGTACCTTTTGCTTGGCGAAAGTATCGTGAGGATAGATTTCCTGCTGGCTCTGACTCTTGCTCTTTCTATCCTTATGGTGAGTTCCGTAAATTATCCGAAGATAAGGAATATCAAGGTCCTGGCTTTCGTAGCTGCGGTTTTCGGGATAACTGGTTTTCTGTACTTTATTGATCTCCAGTATATGCGGTTTTTTTCTTTCCTGCCCTTTATTCTGATGTTGACCTACCTGTTTTCTCCTTTCTTGAAGATCCCTCTGATTAGCGCTGTTAGCAGTAAAGATTACGGGAACAAAAAGGGACTGAAAGCCGGAGGGCGGAAAGAAAAGCATTAAAGCCAGTTCAAAGGTTACTATACAAAGATTACTATAGTTTCTCACTGGCACATTGAATTAACAAGGAGAAGTTTATTTGACCGGAAACAAAATAACCGATAGGGATAACGCATTCTTCGAATCAGGAATAAAACTGGGAGCTCTCTACCATCAATTTACGGGGTCTCCAGTAAACCTTAAAACAGTTTCGAGCCTTGAGCAGGCTATCCAGGAAAGCATTTCAGTTCAGCCTTTTGTGGAAAGCATTTCCGTGAAAATCGACCGGGATCTCTTAAAAAGTAAGTTAAACAGTGAGTTCGGATACACCGAACTTCAGGGACCCATGCTTGAAGTTAAAATCACTGTAAAATACGGCTCTTCAAGGGTGAAAGTTGCGATGGAATTCGATTCTGAACTGAATTATCCATTGATGAAAATTGAGGATATCGAATAAAATTAAGGGCCAAATAAACTTAAAAAATTGAAGAAACTTAAGAATTTAAATGCCTAAAAAAATTAAATATTTAATTTAAGGGAATCAGGGGTTTTTAAACCTCTTTTTTTGAAATTTCAAAAGCCCTGACTACCTTTTCATTCTGTTCAGGGGTGCCGACCGTTACCCTGATAAAAGAATCTCCAGCTTCCCTGAAAGAATCACATGAGCGCACGATTATTCCTTTCATCATAAGGCTTTCCGTGATCTTTTTTGCTTTCAAAGGAGCAACATCTACAAGTACGAAGTTTGCCTGTGAAGGATAAACCGTAAATGGGATCTTTTTTATCAGGTATTCTCTGCCTTCCCTTGCAAGATTTATGCTTTTACTCAGGTGGTCTGTATCCGAAAGTGCGGCTACTCCTGCCCTTAAAGCCGGGAGGCTTACCGAAAATGGGGTGGCTGCCCTTGAATACTCCTTTACAAGCCATTCAGGCATTATCCCATAGCCCAGACGCAGCCCTGCAAGCCCGAATACCTTGGAAAAGGTTCTTCCAATTGCAAGGTTGTCATATTCCCTTACAAGCCCTGCAAGGTTCCCGTCCGCAAATTCAACATACGCTTCGTCCACAAACACAAGGGCGTGGGTATTTTCAACGATTTTCCTCAGGTCAGCTTCGGGAAGGAGGTTGCCTGAAGGATTGTTTGGGGAGCAGAGGAAAATAATCTTTGTCCGGGAAGATACGGCTTCAAGGACCTTTTCAGGGTCCAGGGAAAAGTCGGGGTTCCGCCTGACAAATATTGGTTTTCCACCGCAGGCTCTGGCAGGCAATTCGTAATATGCAAAGGTCGGGGTAGGGATAATAACCTCGTCTCCCTTTTCAATGATTATCCTGCAAAGCCCATCTAGAAGCCCATCCATTCCGGGTCCGGAGGCGACAATGTTTGATACAGGAAAACCTGTGTATTTAGAGAGGGCTTCTCTCAGTTCCCGTGCATCTGCTGAAGGGTAGATATTTGCTCCTGGGGCTGCCTCTACAAGAGCCTGGACAGCTCTCGGGGAGGGACCCAGGGGGTTTTCGTTTGAGCCCAGTTTGATAATCGATCTGGGATTAAGCCCGTAAGCCGAAGCTATCTCTTCTATGGACTTTCCGGGAACGTACTCTGCAATATCAAAGATTTCTTTTTTTATCAGTTCAGGCCTGCTCAAGAACATCAACTACCGTATCGATCTGCTCTTTCGTAATCACAAGTGGAGGGACAAGGCGGAGTACTGAGTCCGAGGTGCAGTTTACAAGCACGCCGTGTTCCCTTGCAAAGTCTACAAATTTGCCGCAGGGGTACTTGATTTCAACTCCTATCATAAGCCCTTTCCCGCGGACTTCCACAACATCGTCCCTTGCCATGTCTGAGAGCTTTTCCATGAAATAAGCTCCCATTTCCTTTGAGCGCTCCAGAAGCTTTTCTTCCTTTATTGCCTGGATAGAAGCAAGAGCTGCCGCACAGACAAGAGGCCCGCCTCCGAAGGTAGAAGCATGCTGTCCGCGCCCGAAACTTAGCCCGTTACGAGCTGCAATGGCACCCATGGGGAGCCCTCCTCCTAAGGCTTTTGCCATGCTCATAATGTCAGGCTCGACTCCGAATTGCTCTTTGCAGAACCAGGTCCCTGTCCTTCCAAATCCGGTTTGCACTTCATCAAAGATAAGGAGGGTGCCGGTTTCATCACAGATCTCCCTTACTTCTTTTAAGTATCCGGGGTCCGGTATGTTTACCCCGCCTTCACCCTGAATGGGCTCAAGGATCACTGCTGCGGTATTTTCATTAATTGCCTGCCTGATGGCGTTGGCATCGGAATATGGAACAAATGTAGTCTCTGAACTGACAGGCGGCATGAAGGGGTCCCTGTACATGCTTTTGTGGGTCACGCTGAGGGCTCCTATAGTCCTGCCGTGGAAGGAGTGTTCGGCTGCTACAAAGGCGCCTTTTCCCGAAGCCACGCGAGCCAGTTTCATTGCAGCTTCTACGGATTCAGCTCCAGAGTTACAGAAAAAGACGCGCTCCATGCCTGTAATCGAGGCAAGGGTTTCCGCAAATTCTGCCTGGATTTCAGTATAATAGAGATTGGAAACATGAATCAGTTTTTCAGCCTGTGCCTGGATTGCTTTAACAACTGTCGGGTGGCAGTGCCCTACATTGTTTACCGCGATGCCTGCCACGCAGTCGATATACTCTTTTCCGTAAATATCCTGGACAACCGCTCCCTTACCCTTTGAAAGCACAAGGGGCTGGTGTCCATAAGTCTGCATTACATACTTTGAGTCTTTTTCTATAACGGAATTGTACCTTGCCTGCAGGTCGCCGGATTCAATAATGTTTTCTGTCAAGTGAATTCCTTTCCTTGAATTTGTGATCATAAGCTTATTTTAAAGTTTAACCTTGAAAATTTATCTGAGTATTTAATTAGTGTTTCAGCGGTATTTATTATCTTAATGGACTGCTGATTTCTAAAGGACTTTATCTCTGGATTTTATAATTTCCTGATTAACTAATTTCTCAGTTTAAATTTTTCCCCTACCTTCACCAAAAACCAGATTATTCCCCGATTCCCTAAGAATCCCTGATTCCCTAAGAATATTACTGACTATTTGCTGCTCTCTCTGAAAAAAGAAAATTTTCTGCATTATTTTTTCCATGTTCTATGGAATTTTCCTGCATAAGAACAAAATCAGGCTTCACAGAATGATTCAATGTTTCAGGAGCAGCCTATCTGAAAAAATTCTGAGTCGAAGAATTCTGGATTCAGGAGCTTCGGACGTAAGCCGGAATTATGATCAGCTCTGGTGTTCTCCGGCTTCATGTCTTCTTCTTAATCTTCTCACTCCTCCAGTGCGCCGGGTCCTTCCTAACGCCGTGGTCCTGGCAGAAATTCCTTCCCTGCCTGGTACAAAGCCGTTTTTAGCTTTTGCACTGGTTTTTATGAGTGAATCTATCTCAATTATGTCCAGAGCTTTCAGAAGCCCATCTTGAGGTAAAGCTTCCTTTGTTTCTCTTGGAATCACTTTCCCTAAAGCGTTAACATCTGCAAGAACTGGCTTTTCTCCAGCTTCCCGTAAGAAAGATACTCCCGATGGTGCCTTTATCGTACCGTCTACCCTTGCGTTTTCATGCAACAAGACGGACTCGGCTTTTATTCCCCCAAAGACTCTGGTGTTACGGCCAATATGTACCTGTCCTTTTGAAGATAGATTCCCATAGATAGTGCTGCTTTCTCCTATGCTGATCTTACCCTCGGAATAAACGCTTCCCTTCAGGATCAGGTCTTTTCCGGTTTCGACAGATTGTGCCCTTAAATTTCCTATTAGATAACAGTTGCTTCCGATAACCGCGTCTCCACCAACTTCAATGGCTTCAGGAGCTATTTTTGTGCCTGTGGGTATGATAAGTATTTTTTCAGCGGGCTCCTTCCCATCAGACTCCAGGTCCTCTTCGGAGTCGTCAAAAAGCTCTTCAAGGGCTTTTTCTACTTCCTCTCCCTTTCCAAGGCGCATCATCTCTCTGATGTACAGAAACAAAAATATGATTACAGGGACCGGGTTCCTGACAACTATCCAGCCTTTGGCTTCAAACCCGCCTTTGATTTTGACTTCCTTTCCTACGTCCAGGTCCCCTTCGACGGTTAGTTTTCCATCAATGGAAACGAATTCTCCTAGATAGGCGTTTCTGCCGACTTCTACCCTGCCCCCCATTTTTGACCACATGTCAATCCTGGCATCAGAGCACGCTATCACGTCTCCGGAAACTGCAACCCCTTCTCCCATAATGACCATATCTCCAGATATGCCGTACTGGATACTGGAGTGGTTGCCGATAATAACGTCTCCCTCAACTATAATCCTGTTTGTTTCTATTCTGGTATTATCGGGAACCAGAAGATGCTTTAGGATCTGCTCGGGCTCTGAGATACTTTCACTCTCCGGGGAAACTGTTTTCTGTTATCTGGTGTAGGTTTCAGAGTGTGGTTTTTAAAACCACGGTGCTGAAAATACAATTATTTATTTTGCGAGTAGTATTCATTCAAAAATAACTATCTATGATATATTCTTATCCATTTTTTCCGCTTATGCTGGCATTTTTGAGCAGTAAAGATAACACCTTATATATTATATCTAGATCTATGAAAATTCGTATAAAATGTAAAAATACCTTTTTGCTTCCCCTTTTCCGACATGGACGGGTCATTCTTCTTTTTTCGAAGCAGTTCCTACCCGTACATCTACAGCTGCCCCGCTGTCAAGAGACAGGATCTCTGCAGGGGATAAGAGCAACTGCCCTGTTGCAAGCAACCTGTCTGCTTTATCTGTAATAAGTACTTCTTCTCCTGCACGGAGTTCAGGATCAATCTCAATTACATGCTTTGCAAAAGCTGTTTTGCCTGCCTCCACAAAAGGAACAGCATCTTCCGAAACAACTACCCTGAGCCTTTTCCCGGGAAGAAGCCTGTGGACTATGGAAGCTCCTTCAATACTGAGCGTGAAAAAACCATCCTTTGCTCTGGCTGTTGCAATTCTATTACCTGAGTGAAAGACCTGACGTACTCTTTTTGTCCTTGATAACTGGAACGTTGATCCTTCAGGGAAAAGCTCTTTTCCTGTACCTTTTCCGAACTGGTAATCCGCAATCATACGGACCCTTGAAAGTCTTTCTACATTGCAGTTCATGAGGGTAAATAATATATGCAGACCTTAAAGCCGTTCCGGTCACCCATACTTCCAAAAATAAACTTCCGGGAGATCATTAAATTTATATTTTCTATATGAAATAATAAATTATTTATATTTTGTATATTTTAACCAGTAACTGTCTGGAAGTACAAATTTCGTACTGATGTAAATAATAAGTAATTCTTGAATGTAAATAATAAGTAATTCTTGAATGTAAATAATAAATAATTAATTGCCTGATTTGAAAGAGGGCTATAAATATAACTCTCAGGGACCCTCAGGTGCTGAAATCCTGCAAACGGAATCTCTCCAGCACCAACCACATTTTAAAAACGAAAACCCGAGGATTTTGTTGATTCGAAAAAACGTTTCTTTAGATGAAGCTCACCTCCTAAAACTCCAGCCTCTGCTGGAAAAACATGGAGGAAATTTAAGCGCAGCTATACGTGAAGTCATTGACCTGTCCAGTCCTGGCCCTGAAAACTATGGAACTCCAGATGAGATCGCTGAAAACCTGAGAAAAAGGGAAAGTTTCCCTGGGATAAGGGAACAGCTTATTCAGAGCGGCGAATGTGTAATGATGAGCCAGAAGACTATGAAATGGCTTGTGAAAAGCAGTGTCGGCAAACTTATGGATGAGGATGTTGTCCACGAACTGCTTAATCCTTACCTCCTTACTACAGTTCCCGAGTTAAAGGAATTCCTTAACTGCGGCAGTAAAAGCATGGGCTGGAAAATAGAAGTCTCGTGTTCCTTCAAGGAAGAAGTCGAACCCGAATCCTTCACCATGGATTTCATCGGCGGAGATCGGGACTTCCGTGAGTTTCTTGTGGGGATAGTCTGCATCTTCCTTGCGCGCTGGATGAATTTTGACGTTGAGGCTGTACACCGGAAGTCCAATTCAATTACCATATACCTGAAAAGTTTTTTTCGGCATGACCTGCAGGAAAAAGCTCCCGGCGTGAGGAAACACTTCGGTTCCAAAGATCTCCTGTATAGGGAAATTGAACGAAAACCTGATTTCTGGGTAACGCTTGCGGATCTTTACAAAAAATTCAATTATCAGAGGGTAAACCTGGATAAGAACTTTTTTGAAGCCCTGGTAGCAGGAAATCTTCCGGATATAACAAAATATTTTGAGATTAAAGCCGACCGTCCACTCCGTGAGATTCCTCTTTCGGAACTGCTCCCTCTCTTTAAATACCTTGTAGTTGCCTCCCAGCTAGTGGATGACGTGGAAATATGTGCTGAGAAAGGAAAAGAGAATATAAAAATCCGGCATAATTATTCTGAAGAGAGCGTGGTTTTAACACTGATTCAGCTGTTTTCCAATGTATTTAATTCCGGCTGGCACAACTTCAGTGTGAGTTACGTATCCAAACTCATTATGTTTGATTTCACTCTTCCTGATACTTCAAAACGAGATGTTGTGGAAGGTTCCCAAGTTATGGATTCTTAATATAAAATAACAACTTTTATATATATATGCACGGCTCTTGTAAACTTGCTTGTAGTCTTTAAGCTCATAGTGTACCGGCACTGCCAGGTTGTTTGTTGAAAAGCACTCTTTATAAAGCAGGGATGACCTTTGATTCGCAAAAACGTTTCTATGGAAGATGAATACCTCCAGAAACTACAGCCCTTTCTGGACAAAAACAACGGGAACCTGAGTGCTGCAATCAGGGATGCAATAGAGCTTGCAGATGCTGCCCTTCAGGGACACGGGTCAGTAGAAAACGCCCTGGAATATTTTACACAGGGTTCAACAAAGTATCCTGAAATTCGCAATAGTCTGATCGAGAGCGGAGAGTGCATATTGATTAGCCAGCTTTCATTCAGGTGGTTTATTGAAAATACCGATGGGATATTGATAGATGATGAACTTGTAAGTGAATTTCTCAATCCGTATCAGATAAAAAATGTTTCTGACCTCCTGGAGTATCTCAATGCACGTAGCCGGAATATGGGATGGGAAATTGAAGTTTCCCTCAACACCTGGGAGGAAGATAAAACCGAGGTAATAGTGCTTGAAAACGGGGATCCCAGTTTAAGAGCTTTTATTGCTGAGGTAATCTCTATTTTTCTGGGTCGTTATCTGAGCATGGATGTTTCTTTTGTCCATAGGAAATCTAATTCTATCAGAATTTTTCTCAAAGCATACAGGTCTGACATGGAGGTTCCTCCGGGGATCAGAAAGAACTTTGGAACTCTTGACTATACTCTTAAAGAAATTAGAAGCAAGCCGGAATTCTGGATCTCCCAGGTGGAAAAATACAAGCTGCAGAGGTATCAGCGGATAAATCTTAACAAGGACGTCTTTGAAATCTTTCTTTCCGGGGAGATTCCTGATGTGATAAGCTTTTTTGAGGTATCTGCAGGCAAACCTATTCAGGAAATTCCGCTTTACGAACTGTTTGCCATTTTCAAAAAATTAATTTCTGTTACCAATCTTGCAAATGATGTTGAAAGGACAGTTGATAGAGGAAAAATAATTATAAAAATTCGACATCAATTTTCCGAAGAAATTGCTATTGCGAAACTTGTAAAGCTATTTTCAAATATATTCCAGACAGCAGGTTATATTATTGATGTCAGGACCGTATCAAATCTTATTATTATCGAGTTCGCAGACACCTGTTATGTCTATCCTTCCCGTAGCTGCAAATATTGAAATTTCTCTTCCTTCTGATTTCTCTTACAGACTAAATAATTTGGCTCACTTGTTCGCGTAAACGGAACTTTTAGTCTGTTGTTATTTTTGCTATTTTTATTTCGTATGTAACTGTTTTCTTGTCTTTTTTCTTCTTGAACTCTTCTTCTACATATATATATTTTCGGTTCTTTTTTCTAGCAAAAAAATTAATAAGTAGAAGCTACAATCTAATACTGATTCATAAAAATGGAAAAGTACGGGGGATGAGAAAAGTCCCAATTTCCTGTGCTTCCAAAAAGGGAAAAGAGGAAGTCCGCTTGATAGTCCGCAAAAACATCTCGATTGATCAATGCTATATAGACAAATTAAAGCCCTTTCTGGACAAAAACAATGGAAACTTAAGTGCAGCGATAAGGGATTCTATCGAAATCGCCTCTCAGGCTCTTGATACAAATAAGAATGAGAGGGGAGAAAAAGACTCAAGTAATGCTTCAAAGAATGCCGAATCACGTAATAAAATGGTTGAGGAAGAAGAATTTTTGCTTATCCATCATACCATGCTTGAGTGGTTTATTAAGAAAACCTCAGGCCTGCTTATTGAAGAATCGACTGTATATGAGTTAATAAACCCATATACTATTAAAAAAATTCCTGATTTTGTTAGTTACGTAAACGCACTAAATGATAAAATGGGCTGGAGAATTAAAGTTGACGCTGAATGCACTGGAAGCCCGGAACCGGAAACTGTAATCCTGACCCTTTCAAACGGCAACCCCTGTTTCAGGGGAGTAATTGCCCAGAGCCTTGCTCTCTATCTGGCAAAGCAGATGAAACTGGACGTACAGGGACTTTTCAACAGGTCCAATGTAACTAAAATCTATTTTAGGCGGGTCGAGTTCCTTAATTATGAAAAAGTCCCGAAAGGGTTTGAAGAACATTTCGGGTCAATGGAAGGTACTTTCCGGGAGGTTCAGAGACGGCCGGAGCTCTGGAAAAATCTTATCAAGATCTACAGGCAGCAGAACTACCAGCGGCTCAACATGAACAAAAAAGTTTTTGAAGCATTTGTCTCAGGAAATCTTCCTTCAGTTGACGACATGGCAAGAGAATTCGAATTGCTTGCAGGCAAACCGCCGGAGACTTTCACCCTTGCAGAGCACATAATGATTTTTAAAGAACTTTACCTTACTGACAGTATAGGAAGCGATATTGAGGTCTGTACTGAGAAAGGCAATGAATATGTTAAATTGATTCACGATTACTCTGATAGAAAAGTTTGTGAACGCTTCATACGGTACTACTCAAATATTTTCGCCTCTATTGGTTATCTTTTTACAGTCACTTCAAGCCCCCACATGATTGTTTTCGAATTCGGTAAAAACATGGACCTCAGCTACATCTCCGAATCCGGACTTGTGGATGCGGAGGCTGAGCCATCCTTTACACCATGAATTTTTTACCCAGATGGATAAATTCATATGCGGGAGTTTCCTATCACTTTTCATGAGTGACGTAATTCTACTCTGGGACAGCCCTCTTCTTTTTGAAAAACTGTTTATTGAATATGGGCTCGAGTGCAGTAGGGCACTTTCAACGTCCCTGGGTACTCCTTATCTGCCTGCATGTAAAATTCTTATCTTGCCTACCGGATTTGCAAATAAGCAGTATACGAAAACAGGTGTTGGGCTTGAACGCGGCAAACGTTCCCTTGAAAGATTTGTGGCAAAAGGTGGAACCCTGCTTGTCTTCAGCCCTCTTGTCCCCGAATACGAGTATGAATGGCTGCCTTTCTCCCTGAAGTACGTAATGGAAGAAAACTCCTGCACACCTCATCCCGTGGGCGAACATGAAGCTCAGAAACTTATCGAAAACATTATTCCTCCTGCAGGATGTGATGGCTATTTCTCAGAAACCGATGCTGAAGTTGTTCTTGAGGATGACAAAGGAAGGGCCGTTATGGTTGTAAAAGAAATCGGAGAAGGCATTATTGTTGCAACCACAATCCACGAATTGCCTGCAGCCGGGTTCTTTGAGTGCAGGGCTTCATGTACGAAAAAAGTAAAACCTTGAAAAGTAAAACCTTGAAAAGTGAAGGTCTGAAAAGTGAAGGTCTGAAAAGTGAAACTTAGACCAAAAGCTTCGCTCTGTATTATATAACCTTAAATAAAAGGTGACCTGGTACTAAAATGTAATCTGAAACTAAGAAATGCAGGAAAATCAGCGTAAAAATAACTTGATAATAAACATAAAAGAGGCTTTAAAGGGAAAACAAACAGCTACAGATAATAGTTCTTTTGTCAACCTTTATTTTATCTTCTTTACATTTTTATCCTTTTTGTACTGCTCCCTAAGTTTCTTGATTTCCTCTGCTTCATTTTTCATCCTGATTACAAAGAGACCGAAGCAGGGCTTTATGTATTGAAATATTATGTCATTTCCTGAAAAACCAACAGGAATAGCTGTACCCAGAAGGAAAATACCTTTTATATCGTACCCTCCGGGTACCAGGTACATATCCTCTGAATGCTCCTTAACAACGCTTTCACACTCTTTGGGGGTTGCGTTTTTCAGGAGGATCTCATAGTCAAATTCGCTTAAACATACCATTTTTGTACCTTTTATGATTTTTTTTCTTTTAAATTAAGCAAGAAAGATTCTGGTAGCTGTCACGGCCCTCAAATGATCGCTAATTAATCTCTAAATTAAAATTATGGGGGGATGATATATAGAGATAGTCCATTCTGAAAAGAGTAAAAGAGAGCTCTATACAAATAGAGTGCTCTGTAGGAATCTTTTATTTAATCCAAATTATTTCTGCAACCTTTTTGCTTATGGAAAGAGTGAACAGTTTTAAGACGGTTTCAACAAGTTTAATACATGATAACATGAGAATGGTTAATCATACCTTAGAGGAATTGAAACGCGGACCTGTGAGGAACATGTTTGAATTAAAACGTTGTCCGGGTTTCAAGGATTTCTACCTATATCTCAATTGCAAAGGTTGAAATTCAGGATTATCCATATCCCATTCTTATATCTAAAACACATCAGATAAGACACATTAGATAAGATACCTCAGATAAGATACATCAAATAAAATACCTCAAATAAAATACATGAGAGATGAAATGTTATGACCGGCGTAAAAGTGCTCCTCATGATGGGATGTCCAGAGGTCCCAATTCAAACCAGCATTGCTCTGTATCTTTCCCATAAGCTGACTAAATTGGGATTCGATGTAACCGTTGCCGGGACAGGTGCAGCAACCCAGCTTTTGAAGGTCTCTGATTCCGACGGCTATTATGCAAAAAAGCTGGCGAGTCTCGATAATACCCTGGAGGATATTATGGAGAAAAGAACGGATTTCGACATCTGCTTCGCCTTTATGCATAACGATGCCGGAATGACCTATGCTGCGACTATGAGCGCCATTTCTCAGTCCAGGCTGTACTCCATAGTTTTTGGCAGGAACGCCGAGGCTCTGGCCGAAACCATCGAGTTCGATTGTGAAAAGATCGTCTCAAAGGATGTTCACAACCCCGTTCGTCTCAAGAACAAGCTGGACAAAGTGATGGAGGAGATAGTCAAATGAGCTGTATTGAGCAGATGAAGTACGAGATCCTCCTGGATAGGACAACTTACAAGGATGCCAGAGAGTACATTGTGAATAACTCGGACGAGATTTACTATGTATCCCCCGGCTACAAGATCTTCAAGGACTACCACATTATAGGAGTACCTCCCATTGCTCTGGGGGCTAAAGGCAACGCTCTGATCTTCACCTACACAAAGCCCTGCTATGGAACTTTTGTCCTGACCGTAGACAACGAGGACAGCACAAAGGAAATAGGTCGGCTCAGGGAGACGGAGACGGAAAAGGTAAAGACCTCTTTGAAGAAGGGCAAGTCTCCTGAGAGTCCGAAGGTACCCTCTGGCAGTTACCTGGATATGTGGAAAAAATGAATTCTAAGAAGTAAATGAATTACAAGTGGTTACCCTGATCAAGATCACAGAAAAAGATTACCACAGAAAAGGATTCACCACAGAAAAGGATTTACCACAGAAAAGGGATTTCAATATAGGGGAAGAGAGTTTTACCTCATTTTCCTCTAAATTGACATCAAAATCGGGTTTTACACTTATTATTCTTGTTCTATTATCAGGTCTTTGACCCTGATCCCGCTTTCCACGATTTTTCCTACGATTTTTCCGCCGGTAATCTCTGCAGCTTTTGCGGCATCTTTTTCCGGAAGGATGATCAAAAAGCCCATTCCCATATTGAAGGTCCTGTACATCTCAAGATCTTCAACTCCGCCTTCTTTCTGCAGGAGTTTGAAAATCTCCTGGGGCTCCAGAGGGTCATAAAAGTCAAAGCCTAGCTTTGTTACCCTTCTAAGTTTCAAAAGCCCGCTGCCTGTTATATGGGCAAACCCGTGTACTTCACATGCTTTAAGGACATCAAGGACTTCGATATAGATCCTGGTGGGTTCCAGGAGGTCATCTCCTATGGTCTTTGAACTGTCATAGGGGCAGGGGTCATGGTAAGAGTATCCGGATTCCTCTATGATCTTTCTCACAAGAGTGTAACCGTTACTGTGGACTCCTGTACTCGGAATACCGACAATTACGTCCCCTACCTGGACCTTTCCTCCTTCAATAACATCCTCTTTTTTGACAAACCCAAGGCAGGTGCCTGCGAGGTCAAAACCTTTGATGATATCAGGCAGGGTTGCGGTTTCCCCGCCTATAATAGACATCCTGGATATTTCAGCTCCTTTCAGCAGCCCTTCTCCTATCTGTGCTGCAAAGCCCTCTTCATGCTTTTCCAGGGCCAGGTAGTCCACAAAGGCTACAGGTTCAGCCCCTATTGCAAGGAGGTCGTTAACGTTCATTGCGATGCAGTCTATTCCAACGGTGTTCCAGCGCTGCATCTCGTTTGCAATAAGGACTTTTGAGCCAACCCCGTCCGTTGTCATGGCAAGGGCATACTCCCCGAAGTCCAGGAGCCCTGCATAGTGACCTATCCCTGTAAGGGGGGCTCCAATTCCTTTTCGAACATAACTCAGTTTGTCGATCAGGGTTTTGACGGTTTTTTCTTCTTCTGTGATATCCACGCCCGAATCCGCGTATGTTAGGTGCTTTTCGCTCACTCTCTTACCCTTCCTGCCTGCTTCATAGCTGTTTTTCAATTCCATTTCCATTGTAGAGTTTGAATTCGTCATGCAGGGTTTTGACTGCGGCAAATGCCTCATCTTCCCTTACCACGAAAGAGATGTTGTACTGGGAAGATCCCTGGCTGATCATAATAATATTAATCATTGAATTTCCAAGTGCCCCGAATACCCTTTTTGCCACTCCGGGAGTTCCTGCCATACCTGCACCCACAACCGCGACCACACAGACATTTTTATCCGAAGTGATTTCCTTTACGATTTCACGGTTGAACTCGGCATGGAGGGCATTTAATGCAGTCTCTACATGTGACTCACTTACCACAAAAGAGAGATTCGACTCGGAAGACCCCTGGCTGATCATAACGATGTTTACTCCTGCCCTTGCAAGTGCGGTAAAGAGCCTTGCCACAGTCCCGACTGTCCCTGCCATTTCGGCACCTGAGATGTTAATAAGGGCTACGTTTTTGATCAGGCTTACTGCTTTTACCACGTGCTTGCACTGGAATTTCTCTGCCACCACAAGTGTACCCGGGAACTCCGGGTCAAAGGTGTTCTTGACACGCACAGGAATATGTTCGCGCATTGCAGGTTCAATGGTACGCGGGTGCAGCACGTTTGCCCCAAAGTAAGAGAGCTCCATGGCTTCTGCATAGGAGATCTGCGGGATGGTCTTTGCTTCGGAGACGATTCTCGGGTCCGTTGTCATGATCCCGTTAACTTCTTTCCAGAGCCAGATCTCGTCGGCTTTCAGGGCTGCACCAAGGATGGAAGCCGAGAAATCAGATCCGCTTCTGCCAAGGGTGGTGATTATCCCTTCTTCATTTTCCCCTATAAAGCCTGTGACCACAAGGACATGGGACTCAAGCCTGCACCCCAGCCTCTTTGGTACAAGCTCGTATGTCTTTTCCAGAGGGCGGGCATTTCCGTAATCCGAGGTAGTTACAATCCCTGCTTCTCCTCCGGTGTATTCGATTGATGAGATTCCAAGGGAGCGGACAGCACCTGAAACGATCGGAGCTGCCAGACGCTCCCCATAGGAGGAGATATAGTCGATTGACCTGTTGGTAAGTTCGCCCAGATAGCAGATCCCGATCAGGGCTTTTTCGAGCTCTTCAATCCGGAGGTCAAGGGTCTGGAGGACTTCTTTTGCGACATTGGGGTCGTCAATGGCATCCCTCACGGCTTCGTGGTGTTTGTTTGTAAGCTCTGTTCTAAACTCTTTTACAAGTGAAACCTTACCTTTTGTTGAGGCAAGGCGAGCATTTTCCAGAAGCCTATCGGTTACTCCACTGAGTGCCGAGGTTACCACCACGATCTGGTTGCCCTCCTCATAGTATCTTTTAAGGAGCTGGGCAACGTGACGGATCTTTTTTCCGTCTCCAACGGAAGTTCCTCCAAATTTCATTATAATTTTCATGATCGGATCACGTTTTGGCATTAAGTCGGATATTCCGAAATCTTTCTTTTTTCTTATATGTGATTCTTAGCAATTTTGATGTTAATTAATTTTGACCATCCTGATCAGTATTCAGCTAATCTGACATTAGCATTAATTATAATCTGACATTAGCACTAATTATATACTTTGAGAAACTCTGAAATAAATCCTGTTACGCTTACAGGTCGCTTCTTCATATATAATCCTGCCTGTAAAGAACAGCATGCTCCGGCTCTCCTGCTGCTTAATATCTTTTACGCTGAGAACCTGTCGTGTATAGGATATGGATACTATATTATAATGTTTGTGTAAATGGGTATAAGAATTGAAGCGTTAGGAACGGCAGAAAAAGCTTGCTGGCAGATGCCAGAAAAATACCTTAGCAGGTATTCGGTAGAAAGTGATATATTTTATCTGTAAGATGAAAGGGTAAAGCAGTTGGAAAAAGGTGACGCAATGAAATATGCCATACTTATAGGAGACGGAATGGCGGATTACCCGATAGAGAAACTGGGTGGCAGGACTATTCTACAGTCAGCTCGAACACCTGCGATGGATTCCATTGCCGCGCGCGGGAAAACCGGACTTGCACAGACCGTACCCGATGGTTTTCCTCCCGGAAGCGACGTTGCAAATATGTCAATTCTCGGGTACGATCCGGCAGTCTATTACTCAGGAAGGGCTCCTCTGGAAGCTGCGAGCATGGGAGTGGCTCTTGCAGCTGATGATGTGGCTTTCAGGTGCAATCTTATTACCATAGAAAATGGGACTATAAAAGACTACAGTGCAGGGCATATAAGCAGTGATGAAGCAAAGATCCTGATCGATACACTTGATTCCGAACTCAGGACCGATAAAGTCAGGTTCTATCCGGGCATAAGTTACAGGCACCTTATTGTTGCCGGGAATAACCTGGGAGCAGAAACGGAATGTACGCCTCCGCATGATATCACAGGTGAAAGAAAGGATAGTTATCTTCCCAGAGGAAAAGACGGAGATTTTTTTTCAGGACTGATTGAGGCATCTACGGTTGTTCTGGAACTGCACCCTGTTAACCTGAAAAGAGCACAGGAAGGAAAAAATCCGGCAAATTCCATCTGGGTCTGGGGACAGGGACATGCTCCAAAATTCAAATCTTTTCAGGAACTTTACGGGAAAAAAGGAGCTATTATTTCAGCAGTGGATTTGCTCAAGGGCATTGGAATCTATGCAGGGCTGGATGTAATTGAAGTTCCTGGGGCAACCGGTTATCTGGATACCAATTATGAAGGAAAAGCCAGTGCAGCTATTGAAGCCCTGAAAAACAGGGATCTCGTCTTCGTTCACGTTGAAGCTCCAGACGAGGCAGGGCATGAAGGAAGCATTGATAAAAAACTACAGGCAATTGAAGACTTTGATAGCCGGATAGTTGGTCCTATTCTCAAACATGCCGAAGCTTCAGATGAACCGTTTACGATTCTTGTACTGCCCGATCATCCTACCCCGGTTTCGATAAAGACCCATACAAGGGACCCTATCCCGTTTGCGGTTTACACAACTGATAAAGCTGATCCGGATGGGGTGGAAACCTTTGATGAGGAATCGGTCAAAAATGGTTCAATGGGTCTGGTAAAAGCCTCAGACCTGATAAAAATGCTTGTAAAAGGTTAAAAACCCTTTATTCAGGCTCTTTGTAATATTTGTTACTGGTTTTCAGACCTGAAGTCTTTCAATTTCTCTGGAAATTCCGCTTAATCCGGGGTTTTCGGAGATTTTTTCTTGATTTTTTCTATTATTTTTTATTCAATCTTATTTAATTTCATTTTATTTCATTTAATTTTATTTTTCAGGTTCTTCTTTTTCCATACATTTTGGTGAAATTATCTAAGAAAACGTATATATCCTTTCTCAATATATTCAAAATAGCACTACATATCTGCATCATTTTTTTACTCAAGGGGGAATATAAGATGAAATGGCCTGCTAAAAGATCATTTTCAGGACCCGCCCGCTGGGATCCGTTTGAAGAGATCAGAAGGACACAGGAGCGTCTGAACCAGCTGTTTGAAGACTTCATGCCAATGGAAGAATGGGGGGGCGGAAAAGTATACACTCCAGCCATTGACATAAAGGAGGAAGAAGACAAACTCCTGGTCACCACAGACCTGCCAGGGATTAATAAAGAAGACGTTGAGGTTAATCTCAAAGAAGATATGCTTGAGATCAGCGCAAAATCCGGCAGGGAAAAGGAATCCGAAGAAGAAGGATACCTGCGCAGGGAAAGAGCATATACGCAATTTTACCGTGCTGTCCGCCTGCCTGCCAATGTCAAAGAGGAAGGCTCTACTGCAAAAATGGAAAACGGTGTCCTGACAATTTCGCTTCCAAAAGCGAAAATTGAAGAGCCGAAAAAGAAGATCGAAATTGAGTGACCATTCCGAAAAAGGAAGGTAAACTCTACTATAAGACAAAATAAGAGACAAATTCAGAGGGACTGCGAAAAAACACGCAGCCTTTTACTTTTGTTTCTTTATGGTTGTTCCGCCTGTTATTTTTTATATTTTTTCCAGTTGATTTCTTCTGGTTTTACTTTTCTTATTTTTTGTCTTTTTTCAGGATTTTTTTTCATTGAGGTTCAGGCATAGTGCGGAAAGATGTATTTTATTTCCCTGGGTTTTTCTCCTTCTTCTCCCTCATCTTCATCCGGAAACTCCTTACTCTTCCTGGCTTCGGCTATTGCAACCTCCGGGTGTTTTTTTAAGAATTCTCTTGAATAAGCAGTGGTTTCCTTCGCTGACGATTGGAAGATTGCATCGATCTCTTCTCTGCTGAACTGCCCGTGGTAAAGTAGAAGTTGAGTTATCTTTTCCCGGGTTGCCTGAGGCTCGTTTTCATAGTCCAGGGAATAGTGCAGTTTACTTACAATAATTCTCAAGGCTCGAGGTTTGCCCTGATGACTTTCTTTAAAATCAAAAGGGCTTTTTTCTTTGATTTTCTGTATGATTTCATTCAGGTCGTACTGGCTCATACTTAACACCCCTTAAGAAATTGGTTTGCAAGCTAGATATAAATTATCAATTTGCCTTGAAAGTGGGTGATATTTAAGCAGGATAAGATTGAAAATCGATTAATACAAGCAAAAGAATCGAAAGATAAGGCAATCCGAAAATCAAAATAAACCGGAAAACAAAGTGAAAAGTGCGGCATCAGGAAATTGTTCTCATCATCTTTTGCTCAGCTGGGGTAACTCTCATCATCGCCGCAAAACTCTGTATATCGGTGGTCTTATTTATGGTTACTGCCTTTACTGCTGTAAATTATTCGTTTACAGGATTGTTTCCATAATTCTGTGAAGTCAACCTGACTCAAAGAACTCAGATTTTATCATTCTAATCAGACCCGACATTACAAATCCTATTCAAAATTTTATTAAAAATCTTATTACTCCATATCTTATCATTTTAAAATCTTGAGGAAGCCTCTTGAAATTTGAAGCCATTGCTGTAGAAAATATTCCCCTTATACAGAAAGGGGACGACCTGCCCTCTCTTATCTGTGAGAGGATTGAACTTCAGGACAGAGACATTGTTATTATTGCCTCAACCATTGTTGCAAAAGCCGAAGGGGAAATCTTCAGGCTCGAAGATATCACCCCCGGAGAACAGGCTCTTGAGGTCGCAGCCCGGACAGGGAAAGACGCACGCTTCATTCAGGCTGTTCTTGCCAGGAGCAAGGAAGTCTTTGTTGAGGCGCCTTTTATGCTTGTGACAACCCTTGCAGGGCATACCTGTGTAAATGCAGGAGTCGACGAGTCCAATATTGAACACGGATTTTTGCTCTACCCTCCTGAATATCCGGACGCCAGTGCCTCAAAACTCGGAGAAAAGCTTGAAAGGCTTAGCGGGAAAGAGATAAGTGTCATTATTACGGACACAAACGGAAGAGCTTTCAAGATCGGACAGACTGGAGTTTCTATAGGGATTTACAAAATAAAATCCATCAAACGCTGGATCGGAGAAAAGGACCTTTTCGGCAAAATCCTGGAGATTACAGAAGAAGCAGTTGCTGATGAGCTTGCAGGTGCTGCCAACCTTTTGATGGGAGAAGGGGCAGGTGGGATTCCTGTTGTAATCATTCGCGGGCTTGATTATTACTGCGAAGGGAATACGTCTATAAACGAGACATACCGCCCTGAAGATATGGATATCATCAAAAAAGGGCTTCGTTGCCTGCAGAAAAAGAATTGAAAGAAAGATCTGAAATGATCTGAATGAAAATGTTTTCGGGACTGCGGTTTTATTCCCCGTTTACATTCTCATTTTTCAGCTCAAAGGGTATATATTCCACTTCCACCCCTGCGCTCCTGAAGAAAACCAGGGAATCGGTATCAGGATAAGGTGTTGAATATACTACTCTTTTGATGTTTGAGTTTATGATCATTTTTGCACACAGGATGCAGGGCTGGTGCGTACAGTAAATGGTTCCTCCGGCAATACTGACCCCATGGATTGCGGCCTGGATAATGGCGTTCTGCTCCGCGTGCACTGCCCGGCACTTCTCATGCCGCGTGCCTGAGGGAATCTTTTCAAGGTCCCGGATACACCCCGTCTCAAGGCAGTGCTCCATGCCGCTTGGAGCTCCGTTATATCCGGTTGAAAGAATGCGCTTATCCCGGACAATTACTGCCCCTACATTGTTCCGGAGGCAGGTTGCCCGTTTGCCTACCACGAAGGCGATTTCAAGGAAATATTCGTCAAGGGAAGGTCTTTCCGTCATTATTTTTAATGAACAGTAACTGGTATATATAGTTGTAACGTTAGAACTTGTACAACTTTTGACAATAAATTTTAAATGATGAATTAACGCTATATAGAGAAAGAATTGTTTCTCGAGGAATAATTAATATAATGTATAGTATATAGAACTGAAACGGATCAACTTATTTACACTATATGGAATGTGGAACATTTCTTCCCGGAACCATAGTTCGAAAAGGGCTGATAATTTCAAGTTACCAGGCACGTTCCGGACGATAATTCTGGATGGTTCTGGAATGTAAATCTGGACACTTCCGTGTTATGACTCTGAATGTTTTCCGGATTATAGATCCGGATAAAATAAGCTCGGATAATTTCGAAAAAATAGATGCATTCATCCGGAGTATTTAATTATGGCAACAGGTTTGACCGAATTTTTAGATAATTTCGTGAAAAAGCACGATAATCGCCAGTTGCTGGCAATCCCCCTTGCAGTACTTGCAGTTTCTTTAGTTGTACTGCTGGTTTCCTTTGCAAGCAGCGGGTCGCCGGTAACCCTGGGAATGGAGTTCCAGGGCGGTACCCAGATTTCGGTAGAGACAACCGACTCCCCCGCTATGCTTGAAGAAATGTACTCTTCTTATCCCCTCAAGGATGCCCGGCAGGCCGGAAGCAGGGTTATCATACAGTTCGGGGTTATGGATAATGAAGAACAGCGCCAGCTTGAAGAAGATGTAATGGGCCGCTATTCTAACGTGGAAATCAAACAGATAGGGCCCGTTTACGGCCAGGAACTGCAGGTTCAGGCTCTTCAGGCAGTTATTATATCTTTTATAGGAATGTCCATTGTGGTTTTCCTTATTTTCCGGAGCGTTATACCTTCTTTTGCAGTGGTGCTCTCTGCCTTTTCGGACATCATAATTGCCGTTGCTTTCATGCGGGTTGCAGGGATCGATCTTTCCCTTGGAACGGTTGCAGCCCTGCTTATGCTCATCGGTTATTCCGTAGACAGTGACATTTTGCTAACAAACAGGGTACTCAAGCGCAGGGGTACTGTGGAAGAAAAGGTTTCAAGGGCGATGCAGACAGGGATTACCATGACCACAACAACCCTTGCAGCCCTTGTGGTTATGTATGTGGTTTCAACTTACATTTACCTGATAATTCCATCATTCACACAGATTACCCTGCTTTCGCAAATCTCAATTGTATTGATAGTGGGGCTTGCTGCAGATATTATGAACACCTGGCTTCTCAACACCGGGATCCTGCGGTGGTATGTGACGAAACCTGAATTCAGAGGGAGGTATAACAGATGAGCGATAAAAAAAGCCTCTTTAAAAATGTAAGAGTTATCATCTTCATACTTGCCATACTTGCCTCAATCGTGGTTATCCACCCAGGTTATAATTCTGAAGAAGGGGCAACCACTAACCTGAACTACGGGCTTGACCTTGAAGGTGGCTCCTGGCTTCAGATCAAGTTGCAGGGAGCTCTCGCCCAGGTAGATGCAGATCCAGGAATGATAGTCAGCCAAATGGTAGAACCTGTCATTGGTGTCCCTATCAAGATCACAGATAGCAACCTGGACGTTGGTGGAGTGAGTTCATCCGACAGATCCATCACATTCACAACGTCCGTTCCGGTTAGTGCATCACAACTTGAGCTTCTGAATCTTGGCAGTGTAAGCGTTGATAGGCTGAATCAGGAAACGACCCAGGTAACGCTCACTACCAGTAAAGAAGCCCTCATCCAGGCTTACCTCTCACAAGCTTTTGATGCAGAAGTGCTTCCGATCAGTACCGAAGATGGTATTGTCTATGAAATCCGGACTGAAGCTTCAGAAGAAGAGCTCTCAGCCCTTATGGATAAAGTCGGAGGGACAATCCTCAAGAATAAAGACGGGACTTCGACATATACAGAAGGAGTCAGCACCGACACAAGGGACCTGACCAGAGATATCCTGAATGACAAACTTAACTCGCTTGGCTTGAAAGACATTCCTGTCAGGACTGTCGGAGAAGACTATATCCTCATTGATTTTGCAGGCATCGACCTTGCAACGGCAAAGGATATTGCTGAAAAGCCCGGTAAATTTGAAATCCGCATACAGACTACAGGAAATGAAACCCAGCATGTTCTTTATGGAGATTCCATTGTAAGTGTGGGGATTCCGACTTTCCACGATAACCAGTGGCACACTCCATTTACCCTGAATGAAGACGGAGCCCGGACTCTCCAGAAAGTTGCAATCGAGACCGGGGCTGCTGACAATCCGGAGGCTCACTACCTGAACATGTATCTGGATGAAAACAAGATATACGGAGCTCCCCTCAGTTACTCTGCAGCATCCCGGCTGAAAGAAACTCCCATATATTCCTGGGAGGCTTCCACAGGCACTGATGAGGTAGCCAAGACTGAAGCCGAAACGCTCCAGATTCACCTCAGGGCAGGGGCTCTTCCTGTAAACGTGGTGCTTGTAGGTTCAGGGCACGTTGATGCATCCCTTGGAGAACAGTTCAAAACCGAAGCAGTCATAGCAGGGTTGCTATCCCTGATAGCAGTTGCTGCAGTTGTTTTCCGCAGGTATAGGAGGCCTGAAATCCTGGTGCCAATGGTCGGGACTTCCGTTAGTGAAGTCATTATGATCCTTGGAGTTGCAGCAGCTATCGGCTGGCAGCTTGACCTTGCAGCAATTGCAGGTATAATTGCCGCAATAGGGACAGGCATTGACCACCTTGTGATTATCACAGACGAGGTGCTTTACGAAGGCAAACTTCCACCAACAAAGGTCTTCCTTTCCAGGATCGGAAAAGCCTTCGCAATCATTTTCGGAGCAGCCGCCACAACAATCATTGCCATGTCTCCTCTGGTAGTCATGGGCTTCGGAGCTCTGAAGGGATTTGCCATCACCACTATCATTGGTGTTTTCATTGGTGTGGTTATTGCAAGACCTGTTTACGGTGTGGTTATCAAGGAACTTCTTGAGGCAGATGGAAACGGCACCTCGGAAAGCGAAGGCTTAACTGAGTGAGTGCCTGGGAAAAGATAAAATCCCTGAACAACTGAGTATTCAAAAACTGAAAAGCAAGGTGGATTAATGCAGGATCTCTGGACTCTAAAATACAGGGCAGATACCCTTGAAGGACTGCTCGGAAACGAACATGCTGTAAGAACGCTTTCCGAACTGGCACAGTCAGGGACCCTGCCCCACCTTATTTTTTACGGCCCTGAAAACTCAGGGAAGACAACGGCTTCTCTTGCCCTTGCCAGACAGCTCTATGGGGATACCTGGAAAAACAACTTTGTATATTTCAATGCCTCGGACTTTTTCGATCAGGGAAAACGTTATCTTGTACGGGACAAACGTTTTGTCCGTATTCTGGGTACAGATGATCCGAAAAAAATCTACAAAAGCGTAATAGATATTTTTAAGGAAATTATTAACGAATATGCCGGGATGGCTTCCATTGATGCTGATTACAAGATAATCTATATCGATAATGCAGAATCCCTTAGCTCAGATGCACAGCACGCTCTCAGGCGGATCATGGAAAAATACAGTGCAACCTGCAGGTTTATTCTTTCCACTACAAAACCTTCAAAACTCATTTCTCCCCTCCGCTCAAGGGGTCTTCAGGTCTTTTTTTCATATGTTCCGGATTTTCTCCTGAAAACTCATCTTGAGAAAATCACCCTTGCTGAAAAACTGGAACTTTCCAGCGGCGCACTTGAAGCTATCCTTTATCTAGCTAAAGGAAACGTTGCAAGAGCTGTCCAGACTCTCCAGCTTGCTGCCCTCAGGGTAGAGGATGCTGAAATTACGGAAGAAATCGTGTTTGAAGCTACTATGAAAGGCAGGGATGAAACCGTAGATGAACTGCTTGATGCGGCTCTTGCAGGGGACTTTTCCAGAGGGCGCCAGCTCATAGATGAAATAATTATTGAAAAAGGTCTCTCGGGGACCGATATCCTTGAAGGGCTGACCGAAGCTCTTATAGACTCAGGAGAAAACGATGCGGATATTGCTCGCCTTATTGTTAAAATCTCAGAAACCGATGCCAGACTTACAGGTGCTAGCAGTGAGAGAATCCAGCTCGAAAAACTAATTTCTACATTCTCCTGATTTATTTTATAAATCAAACCTTTTGTCTTATTTCTTTTGAATTTGTTTCAAATGTGAAACATGCTCTTTTATATCTTTCCCTCCATTTAATCTCCTTCCCAATATGCTATATAAATGATTCCGTCGCATGTTCTATCAAAATGCCAAACTATATATACTATATTCCTTT
This sequence comes from Methanosarcina sp. 1.H.A.2.2, assembly GCF_000979975.1. Taxonomy (NCBI): domain Archaea; kingdom Methanobacteriati; phylum Methanobacteriota; class Methanomicrobia; order Methanosarcinales; family Methanosarcinaceae; genus Methanosarcina; species Methanosarcina sp. 1.H.A.2.2. The sequence goes on along the minus strand of NZ_JJQL01000003.1, from coordinate 3,030 downwards.
AATTGAAATAGGGTCAGCAAATTATATATAGGATCAGTTTTTATCTTTTATTGTAAATGGGCCAGAAGCCCATGCTTCTCAGGAGTTTAGGGGTTCGAGTATACCTTCTAAACGAGGTACAGACCTGATATTTCAGGATACATCTGCATGGTGTGCCTGTACTCTCTATAGAGGGTTCTGAGCCGGTACTCCCTCGAGCAGAAGCCAGATTCGGGTACTTCTGGTATAAATCCACAAAAATCCCTCCATTGCTCCCTGAATAACCCCTCTTTTCAGGGAGATCATGCTCATACGGCAGAATTGAACTACAGTTGCTTTATAACATGAAATATTCTGCCTGATTTAAAAAAAGTATTGTCTGCCTGATTCCACTTTCAGGCAGACTTCTTATTAAATCTTTTTTACAATCTCGTTTTATATTTTCAGTCTCTTTCAGTACTTGTAATGCTTTACCGAGTGATAGAGAATCACAACAAAGAAAGCAATTATTACCAGCAAGAAACTGAAGAAGCCTACAGGGTCCCAGACAAAGCCTATCCCTGCTCCGCCTTCCCCCCAGGAAACAAGTACCGCTCCCTGGAGCACCGTGGGGATAACCACGCAGGCGAAGGCCAGGACAAAGATAAATACGATGTCAAAAACCTCTGCAACTAAGCTTTTTTCTGCCATTTTTTCTGCCTCCTCAATCGTAGTACCTGAACTCGAACATGTGGTTCTTTATCGATTTACGTACACTCAGGCAGCCGATTGCCTCGATGGCAACCATCAGGCCTATGAAGATCACATAGAGGTAGAAAAAGTTTCCAGCAATCTCCCAGGTTTCGGAAAGAATCCTGTAAAGGACAAATCCTTCCACCCCTATCAGCAGGGCAAGCATGCCCATGATAAGGGCGGTGTCTCCGTTCAGTTTGCTGTGGTATTTGCTTTCCAGAGCCGTGTTATTCTTCTCCAACACCAACCACCTCCTTTCCTATCCTCGCAATTTCCGAGCCTTTTGGTGCGGGCCAGCCCATTTCAGTCCAGTTGTTTTCTATGTTTGAATTCTTGTGTCTGTGGCTGAAATAGAAGTACGCAATACCGTAGAACACAAAGGCGAAGATCAGGTTATACTTGTAGCCCCAGAACAGTGTTGAAAGAATCGTAATCGCGATTGCAATTGCAAAGTAGGCGATATACGGCTGAAGAGGACCCACAAAGGGGCGCACTTTGCTTGTTGTTTCCGGGAAGAGGTTCCTGAAGCGGATCAGGGAGAAGGGGATCAGGACATAACAGAGCAGTCCCGAGATAATGGAGAAGGTAATAACCTGGTCCAGGAATCCGCTAAAGGCAAATCCGATTGCAACAGGCATTGTGAAGATCACAGCCCTGTAAGGAGTGTTGTACCTTGGGTGTACTGCCGAGAACCAGGAAGATACATAGTGGTCCCTGGAAAGTGCAAACCAGGAGCGTGATGAGTCACAAACGCAGCCGTTGGCACTGGCAATACATGTCAGGAATGTCCCAAGTCCCAGGGCAGCAATGAAGAGAAACACACCGCTGTTCTGGGCTGCTTCAAAGAGTGGATACACGGAAACGCCCAGCATATCCGTAGGAATCAGCACTGAACAGAGGTAGAGAGTCATTGCTGCTCCTATGAGCAGGGTGATCATTCCGGCCTGTTGTCCCAGAGGCACTGCCCTTGAAGGGTGTTTGCACTCTTCGGCACACATCGCAGCCCCTTCTATACCCAGATAGAACCACGGCCCGAATTGCAGAGCTGCAAAGAGGCCTATCATGCCGTTTGGCAAAGCCCCCTGGAAAAGGTATTCGGGGTGGATGTCTACTGCACCAAAAGCGGTTGCAAAGAAGAAGATCACTATTGCAATGAAAGCGATCATGGTCAGGAAGAAGTTAAGGGTTAGAGCTGCAACGACGCCCCGGTAATTGATGAAGGTCAAAAGTGCAATAACAAGCAGTGTTACAGGGAAAACCTGCAACTCCGGAAAGATGCTTTGTGCGATGAATGCGACGACAATGGCATCTGCCGCCTCAAGGGCGATATATTCCATGTACACCGCAAGACCTACACTGGCAGCTGCTCCCGGTCCTACAAATAGTCTCGCCCAGTCGTAAGGGCCTCCTGCAAGTTTGGTTGATGATCCGAGTTCACTGGCGCAGAGGGCAATCATGACATACATGGTTCCTGCAACCAGCATGGCAAGCAGGGATCCCAGAACTCCTCCTTTTGCGACGGTGAAGTTCCAGCCCATATATTCCCCGACCAGCACGATCCCGACTCCGAGGGCCCATACATGGAAAGGCCGCAAAGTCTTGACTAAGCTGCCGGATTCATGGTTTTCAGACATGTCGTCTCAGCCCCTTTTTTTCGAAATCTTGCTGGCGTCCAGCAGAACCCAGCCCATCAATCCAAAAGCCAGGAGATATATCAGTCCATTTATAATAGTCCACATATCCATTTTCATATCCCCCTATGTTTTTTTATACACTGATTTTTTGCATTCGGTCACCTATTTGTGAAAAAAAATTTCCGCACGATTCGCTGTGCATATATATAAGGGTTTCGCCTGAGTTTTTAAAAAAAAATTAGCCAGCGAGAAACTCGCTGGCTTTCTGGATCTTTCAATGTAAACTTTCGGCTTAGAATACAAGCCCGAGGTCTTCAAGCTGCCTTCTTGCAGAGTTGTATACCTGAACGTATTCTTCTGTTGGAGTAATGGTCTTTACGTCGTAGCATTCCTGGAAGGTCTTTCCTGCCGGGGCGCTTGCGTAGTTCTTCTCGTAGAGGGGCACGAGTTTGCTGATGATCTTGTTGACCTCGGAAATTTCCATTCCCGCGGTTGCCCTTGCTACTTCTCCCATCATCCTGGCTTCCATACCTGTGGTCTTGTCTGTTACGACACCTTTTGCGGCTGCGACACCTGAGAGAATTTCGCGGCCAGATGCGGTGTCATTCATGGACTGAGCAGAGGCTTCGAGGAGGCACATCTCGGTACATGGTCCTGCGCAGGGGTAGTACTGGTTCCCGGAGAG